>NZ_JBAKAZ010000083.1:0-8666 GCF_038155185.1 Psychromonas aquatilis | reverse complement strand
AGCAACGGACTGTTAATCCGTGTGTCGCTGGTTCAAGCCCAGCAAGAGGAGCCACTTTTAAAAGCCTGAATAATTTGTTCAGGCTTTTTTTTATCAAAAATTTAAGACTTAAAGAATGGCTGAGTCTTATTGGTAGAGGGGAGATATACTGTTAATCCTTTGTAATTATTCAGTACTAAAGAATTACTCTTTAGCTTAGTTGGTAGAGCGATAGATATACTATTAATCCTTTGCAATGATTATTCAGTAATAAAAATTTCTTTCATCTAGATGGTAGAGCGATAAAACGCTGTAAACCCAGTTTGTGACTATTTAAAAAGGCATTCTCTTTAGCTTTGTTGAAGCATTAACCATCCTGTTAATTCCTTTTGTCATTACCCATCAACATTTCTCCTTTGTTTCGTAACTAAATAAAAATACACTATTAATGTGACTTCCCCGACTTCAAATACCAAAGAAAAGCTTCTTTAAGCTTCCGAATAATTTATTTAGGTTAATTTAAATTCATTGTAAAAAAAGTAACTCTTCTTTAGTAAAAAAATTAAAGTGAATTTTTATAAGTGCTATTTTTTATGGAATAACCTTATTTTTCATCAAAAAAGAGCTTAAAAATTCAAAAAAGTAATGTTATCCAGACTTTTTATCGGGTATTGTTCTGAAAATTTTTTAAGGATATTAAGGAAACTGTATGGACTCAGTACAAAATCACGTAACAGCATTAATCAGTAGTGCGGATACTTTATTTATATTGTTAGGCGCAATTATGGTATTTGCTATGCACGCTGGATTTGCTTTTCTAGAAGTTGGTACTGTTCGCCACAAAAACCAAGTCAATGCATTAGTTAAAATTATGTCTGACTTTGGTGTCTCTGCACTTGTTTATTTCTTCTTTGGCTATTGGTTAGCCTATGGTGTTACTTTTTTTGATAGCGCCTCTATTTTAGCTGAGAATAATGGCTATGAATTGGTTAAGTTCTTTTTCTTGATGACCTTTGCAGCAGCAATACCAGCCATTATCTCAGGTGGAGTTGCGGAGCGTGCACAGTTTAATCCTATGTTAATTGCTGCTGCACTGTGCGTTGGTTTTGTTTATCCCTTTTTTGAAGGGTTAATTTGGAATGGCAATTATGGATTCCAAGACTGGTTAATTGCTAACTTTGGAGCAGGCTTCCATGATTTTGCTGGTTCAATCGTGGTTCATGCCGTTGGTGGTTGGATCGCTTTTGCTGCGATTATTGTTTTAGGCAGCCGAAATGGTCGTTATCGTAATAATAAAGTCGTTGCTTTTGCCCCATCAAATATACCGTTACTGGCGCTTGGTGCTTGGATTCTTTCAATTGGCTGGTTTGGTTTTAATGTTATGTCGGCTCAAGCAATTGAAGGAATCAGTGGATTAGTCGCTATTAACTCATTAATGGCGATGGTAGGCGGCATTATTAGTTCATTGGTGATTGGCAAAAAAGATCCAGGGTTTATCCATAATGGTCCTTTAGCTGGTTTAGTTGCAGTTTGTGCAGGCTCTGATGTAATGCATCCTATTGGCGCGTTAATGACAGGTTTAGTCGCTGGTGGTCTATTTGTTTGGGTGTTTACATATGTACAAAATAAATATGTAAAATTTGATGATGTATTAGGTGTATGGCCATTACATGGCATTTGTGGCCTATGGGGAGGCCTAGCGGCTGGTATCTTTGGCTTAGAATCTTTAGGTGGTTTGGGTGGTGTTAGTTTTACCAGCCAGCTAATTGGTTCGATTGCTGGTGTAGCCATTGCTGTTGTTGGTGGCTTTATCGTGTACAAGCTGGTGAATAGTTGTTCCCCAATTCGTTTAGAAGAAGAAGATGAATTTAAGGGGGCAGACCTAGTCATTCATAAAATAGGTGCCACTAACTTGAATAACAACTAATTAGATATTCTATTAATAAATTCAAAAGGCTAAGAAACTATTCTTGGCCTTTTTTACATAAAAAACAGTAATTTTTACATAAAGCCATATTTTTTATTTATAATGATGCTGCTTATAACTGACTCGTTCTATATCTACCCATTGGAGACTACTAACATGAAAGTACTTGAAGTAAAACATCCCCTTATTCAACATAAATTAGGTCTATTACGTGAGGCTGATATCAGTACTAAACGTTTTCGTGAATTAGCGCGCGAAGTCTCGAGCTTATTAACCTATGAAGCGACCAAAGATTTATCATTAGAAACGGTTACTATTAAAGGCTGGGAAGGTGATATAGAAGTACAACAAATTGCAGGTAAAAAAGTAACAGTTGTGCCTATCTTGCGTGCAGGTTTAGGTATGATGGACGGTGTTCTAGATTATATTCCAAGTGCAAAAGTAAGTGTGGTTGGTATCTATCGTGATGAAGAGACATTAGAGCCTGTTCCATATTTTCAAAAGTTAGTAAGCCAAATTGATCAGCGTATGGCATTGGTTGTAGATCCTATGTTAGCGACTGGTGGTTCAATGATCTCAACCCTTGATTTAATTAAAAAAAGTGGTTGTACAGATATTAAAGTCTTAATTTTAGTGGCGGCACCTGAAGGGCTGAAAGCACTAGAAGAAGCACATCCAGATATTGAAGTTTACACCGCTTCTGTGGATTCTCATTTAAATGAGCATGGTTACATTGTCCCTGGCCTAGGGGATGCTGGTGATAAAATATTTGGCACTAAATAAACGCTTAAATTAACATACCAAGGTTAATATGAGCCTCTATTAACCTTTTTATTTGCTTGATCGATTAAATAAATTAAAAGGAATTTTTATGCAAGGAAGTGACTCTTTTAAGCTACCTGAAGACATTACTGAGAACTTTAATGTATTCCAACAAATGTTGGCGGGCTCGCAAATGTTATTTGTCGCCTTTGGCGCATTAGTTTTAATGCCATTAATAACAGGCTTAGATCCAAATGTTGCACTATTCACTGCAGGTATCGGGACCCTTTTATTTCATTTAGTGACAAAAGGACAAGTGCCAATTTTCCTTGCTTCTTCATTTGCTTTTATCGCACCTATTGCTTACAGCATTCAAACTTGGGGTATTCCCGCAACAATGTCTGGTTTATTTGCTGCAGGTATTGTGTATATGTTGATGTCGTCTGTGGTAAAACTAAAAGGTGTTGATTTTATTCATCGACTGTTACCACCTGTTGTAGTTGGCCCTGTTATTATGGTTATCGGCTTAGGTTTAGCCCCATTAGCTGTCAATATGGCCTTAGGTAAAACAGGTGATGGGAGCATGGTCTTAATCGATAAAGATACTGCAATGATTATCTCTTTTTCTGCGTTGATTACTACTTTGTTAGTCTCTACGTTAGCAAAAGGTATCTTTAAACTTGTACCTATTTTTTGTGGTGTTTTAGTTGGTTATGTTTTGGCATTATTTTTTGATGTATTAGATTTTACCCCTATTGCTAATGCAGCTTGGTTTAGTATGCCTAATTTTGTTGCTCCAGAGTGGAGCTGGCAGGCGGTTTTATTCATGGTGCCTGTTGCAATAGCACCTGCTGTTGAACACGTAGGTGATATTCTTGCAATTAGTAATGTAACGGGTAAAGACTATTTGAAGAAACCTGGTCTACATCGCACGTTATTTGGTGATGGTGCAGCGACCAGTGCTGCTGCTTTATTTGGTGGTCCACCTAATACAACTTACTCAGAAGTAACTGGTGCAGTGATGCTGACGCGTAATTTTAATCCTCGCATTATGATCTGGGCTGCGATCATTGCTATCGCCTTGGCTTTTGTTGGAAAATTTGGTGCTGTATTACAAACTATTCCCCCTGCTGTTATGGGCGGAATTATGATCTTACTATTTGGTACCATTGCTGCCGTTGGTTTAAGCACGTTAATTCGTCATCAAGTGGATCTATCTCAACCGCGTAACTTATGTATTGTCTCAATCGTTTTAGTTTTTGGTATTGGGGGGATGGCTTTAGGTGTGGGTTCATTCAGTCTACAGGGTGTTAGCTTATGCGGTATTGTGGCTATTGGTCTGAATCTGGTTTTACCTCGTCATAAAGCATAATCTATACAGCAAGAGGTTACTTACCTCTTGCTTTTTTGACCTTTTTAATAAAATGTGTGACGTTTTTAAGTAAACTGATCTAATATCACTTCATGAATGACACTTCCATAACCAGTTTATCTGGGTTAATTATCTCACGGCAACAAGTTGAAACGGCAAACGGCGTTGATCTTATCTTTTGGTTAAGTACTGAAAGAGGGCCTTGTCGCTTGGTTGTACCGCAACAACGTTATGTTTTTTTAATTGAACAAGCGCAATTAGCAGAAGCTGAAGCAATTTGGAAACAAGAAAACTGCACTCCTGACTTCCTTCGTCCTCTTGATATAAAAACTTTTAATGGCCAAAAAGTATGTGCTGTTTATACCTTTAAACAACAATTACATAAATGGTGTCAGGTTGCGTTAATGCAAAATAACATTGCAACTTATGAAGGTGATTTCAAATTAAGCGATCGCTTTTTAATGGAGCGATTTATATATGGTCTAGTCAAGGTATCGGGTGAAATTAAATGGTTAGGGCGTTATTGGTCATGCCAACAAGCCACCTTAAGCAGTGAAACCGATGTGCAGGTTATAAAGCAAAATACGCAATTAACAATGGTGTCACTGGATGTCGAGTGTAGTCCGCAAAGTGAGTTGTATAGTGTTGCCTTAAGTATGAATAATACCGGCGATATGAGTAGCGCACAGCACACGGTTATTATGATTGGTAAAAAACAACCTGTTGAAGATATCAATATCATTTGGGTGAAAAATGAGCGTGCATTGTTATTGCAATTAATTCATTGGTTTGAATGTTATGACCCTGACGCCATTATTGGTTGGGCTGTTGCTAACTTTGATATGCGTTTATTAGCGAAACGATCGCAAATTTTAAATGTGCCACTCACTATTGGTCGTGATGGTAGTGTCCTGAAGTGGTTAACACATAGAGATGATCCTGATTCTGGCTCGGCTATTTTGCATGGTCGTGTCATTTTAGATGGTATTGATGCTTTAAAAAATGCCAGTTTGCACTTCGAGAGCTATAGCTTGGAGTATGTTAGCCAAAGTTTATTTGGAGAAGGTAAGCTAATTGCGACAAACAGTGATAAGGGCTTAGAGATACAACGTCAATTTGAGCAAGAGCCGGTAACTTTAGCACGCTACAACCTGCAGGATTGTTTATTGGTTGAACGTATTTTCGAAGCTAAGCAACTTGCTGAATATGCAATTCAACGTGCTAGGTTAACGGGGCTGGCATTAGAGCGCCGTGGTGCATCAGTAGCTGCATTCACTAATTTATACTTACCTTTATTGCATCGTAGTGGTTATATCGCTCCTAATCTAGGGGATATTGAAGCACAGCACTCGCCTGGTGGATTTGTAATGGATTCACTACCGGGCCTTTATGATTGGGTATTAGTATTGGATTTTAAATCCTTGTATCCGAATATTATACGTAGTTTTAAAATAGACCCGATGGGCATGATTGAAGGGTTATTAGCACCTGAGGAAGAAACTATCCCTGGTTTTAGAGGGGCGAGGTTTAGCCGTGAACATCATCATCTGCCACGTATCTTAAATGAGCTGACTAGTGCAAGAGAACAAGCCAAAAAAGATAAAAATGATGCCTTTCAATACGCGATTAAAATTATCATGAACAGTATGTATGGTGTATTGGGATCTGCTGGTTGCCGTTTTCATGATACGCGTTTAGCTAGTTCAATCACCTTACGTGGGCACCAAATAATGCAACAAACGGCGCACTTTATTGAATCGAAAGGGCAACAAGTTATTTATGGTGATACTGATTCGACGTTTGTACATATTAAAGGGTGTAAAGACGTAAAAGAAGCTAACCAAATCGGTGAGCAATTAGCGCAACAAATTAATCAATATTGGGAAACATTACTACGTGATAAATTTGACCTAGATTGTTATTTAGAAATTGAGTTTGAAACTGCTTTTAGTAAATTTTTTATGCCAACACTTCGTGGACAAGATACAGGATCTAAAAAACGCTATGCAGGGTTAACGAGTACTGAATCTGGCGATAAAATGATCTTTAAAGGCTTAGAAACGGTGCGCTCTGATTGGACAGAGTTAGCTCAGACCTTTCAAAAGAGTTTATACCAAAAAATATTCGCTGACTTGCCGGTTGATGAATATATTATGGAGATCGTTGCGGCATTAAAAGAAGGGCAATTAGACGAACAATTGGTTTATTACAAACGCCTACGTCGTCCTTTAGCGGATTATATTAAAAATGTACCACCACAAGTGAAAGCAGCGCGATTAGCTGACCAACAAAATGCAGCCTTAGGTTTGCCTTTACGTTACCAACAGCGTGGCAGAATAGGCTACCTATTAACGATAAATGGGCCTGAGCCGCAAGAGTACTTGCATTCCGATATTGATTACCAACAATATATCGATAAACAATTAAAACCCATTGCAGAAGCAATTTTACCTGTATTGGGTAAAGACTTTAATCAAATAACATCAGATCAAATGTCGTTATTTTAAAGCGAGGCATAGGCAATACCTCGCTCTTTTATTGACTAAAAAGGAGCTGGGTATTTTTTCAATACCGCACTAATATCTGATAAAGCTTGTTCAGATAATGGCGCCTTAAATGCTTCAATATTCTCTTTCAATTGTGACATGGTCGTTGCACCAATAATGGTAGAAGTGACACCATCAACCTGATCACACCACTTTAATGCTAATTGAGCTGTGGTAATTTCATTTGCTTGAGCAATCTCTTGGTAAGCTTTAACTGCTGCTTCACTTTCTGGTGTGTCTCTAAATAAGCCATTACGCTGCTTAATGCTCCAGCGACTGCCTGGAGGGCACTGTCCATTGAGGTACTTACCGCTAAGCATGCCTGTTGCCAATGGCGACCAAGGTAAATAAGCAATATGTTCACGGACACAGTTTTCAATTAAGTAAGGCCAATCTTTGGCATGCAAAAGACTAAACTCATTTTGAATAGATACCATGCGTGGCAAGTTATATTGTTCGCTTAATTTCAAAAAGGCGTTAATTCCCCAAGGTGTATCATCAGATAAACCACAATGACGTATCTTTCCTGCTTTTACACACTCAGCTAACCCATGCAAAATATCTAACATAGAGTCCATTTGTTGGCTTGTGTCAGTATCTGAAAAGGCGTAAGAGTTTGGTGAATGTTTACCAAAATGTGGGCTGGTTCGATTAGGCCAGTGTAACTGGTAAAGATCAAGGTAATCAGTTTGTAAGCGTTTTAAAGAGGCATCAACAGAACTAATGACAGCATCACCCGTAATAGGGCCGCCTTCTCTAACCCAAGGTAAACCATTACCTGCAATTTTAGAGGCTAAGACAATATCTTTACGTTGATGAGTATGTCGTTTCAAATAGTCACCAATGATGCTTTCCGTTTTACCGTAAGTTTCAGCTGATGGTGGAACGGCATACATCTCAGCAGTATCGATAAAATTAATACCTTGCTCTAATGCATAGGCAATTTGTTGGTCTGCATCTTGTTGATTATTTTGTAATCCCCAAGTCATACTACCTAAACAGATACGGGAAACCGATTCACCGCTGCTACCTAAAGTTGAAAACTGCATATCTATCCTTTCTTTATTATTCTAAAAATAGAAGGGTAATGTAACTGCTTCTACTCTTTTTGTATATTATTGCTCAGTGTTAATTGCTTGGTTTAATTCATAAAAGGGTAACAATAAAAAGGTTAAATATGTCGAAAATACAGTTTAAAGCGCAATTTTTTAGTTAATTTAATTTAAATTAAAAATATTTATCGTATTTTTTCAAATAATAAGTTAAAAAGAGAAAAGTATGGTTCTTACCTAAAAGCCAGGTAAAGCCTCCCATACTAAAAACACTTTTTTTTTACATAATTTGTAGTTATAAATGCTGTTAAACCAGCGAAGCAAGACTGTCATGATTGGAGAATACATATGGCAAATACTAATAGAGACTCTCTACAAAACGAAGACGACATTCAAGATGGCGCTGAATTTTTTTCAGAAGATGATTGGGATGAAGACAATACATCAATGAAGAAAAAACAGTCTTTAATGAATGATCGTAAACGAGGCAAGGTTCGCCGTAGCATTGAAGAAATTAAAGAAAGAAGGCGTTTAAAAGAGTTGTTAGGCGACGACTTTGACGACCTAGACTATCTCGATAGTTAAATGATAAGTAGATAACATGAACGGTGAATGAGTTCCTTGAAAAAGCATTGATTGTTGATAGTTATTTACCATTGAAAAGGCTGATCGCGTATCAGCCTTTTTTATTACTAAAGTATCCTCTTCTGAGCGTCTTTTGCTATATCAACATAATCAATGATAACTTTGTTAGAGCAGTACTTTAGTTAAAATTTATTTGCCTTGATTGTTAGAGATAAAAAATGAAAAACATCACCTTACTACTGATTGCTGCCATTTATGGCTGTGCCATTATTTATTATCAATCGATACAATTATTACCGGTTATTTTTGTTTACTTAATAGTGATAGTTAACAGCGTTAGCTGTAAGCGTCTAGCAAAGCACACCTAGTATCAATTTTCTGATTGTTCAAAAATATCTGCTCAATAATAAATTCGGAGCAGATAATGCAAACTTACAGAACAA
>NZ_JBAKAZ010000082.1:0-8763 GCF_038155185.1 Psychromonas aquatilis | reverse complement strand
AATGGATCATTTAGAGCTACTAAATTAGAAAAACCTAATGTTTTATTATTTAATGTACGCTCTAAATCACTAAATAAGCCATATTTAAAAATTTTTTTATCGTCAAAACTTACTGCAGGAAACATTTACACCTCATACGCAAAATTGCTTAAACTAGCTAAAAACTATCATAACCACAAAAGATAAAGTTACGGTGTAAGTTTTTATATGTTCTTAATTTAAAATCTACAGTGAATTGGTCGATAAAATTTAAAGTAGGAAATCTCAGGCGCTAAAAAAGGCCACCATTTAGGTAGCCTTTGTCTATACGATTAAAATATATAGATCATTTTTTTTCGATGGTTTTAATGCAGGAGTATTTCCTGGTGTATCTTTGTTATCACGTCGACGTTGATCTACTTTACCTGTTGATTTAGCAATTGGCTTTGGACCTGGTTTAAGTGACATAATGTAATTCCTCTGTTTTATCTCCTAGATACTAACTAAAAGATTGCTTTAAAATTTTCGAAAGATAATTGAATCAAGCAAAACGTCTAACTTTAAAAGGAGTAATCTCAGTATCAAAAACCATATTCTCTGCTTCCCAAGTATCTAAATTTGCTTGCATCATTATCCATATACCAACACCTGTTCCTGTTGCTTCAGCTAGACGACGTGCCATAGAATGCGAACATTTAGCTTTACCATTTACAAATTCACTTAATGCTTTTCTAGTTATGCCTAAACTAGCCGCTGCTGATGTAATAGATATATTTCTTTCATCCAAAACCGTATGTTTGAAAAACGCTCCTGGATGTGAAGGCTTTCTCATTTTTTTCATATTATCCTCTAAAGCTCTTCACCTTTAGGTGAAGAGCTTAAGTAAAGGCGGCCTTATTTTTAATTTAAGACCATAATCAAGTTAACGAGCTTTTATTGATTTTCCATGATAATCGAGATAATCAAGAAAAACAGCTCCGTCATCTGTTATCTGAAAGGTAATTCGCCAATTACCGTTTACTTCTAAACTATAAACCCCTTTTCCAGAACCTTTTTTCTCTGAAAATTTATCTCGGTAAATAGCTTTCAAATCTGCTGGGTGATGTGATGCTTCAACAGCATCCAATATAAACCCAATATTTGTAATGTGATTAGGATTTAATCCACTTTCATCACCGTTGTAAAAGAATTTTTTAAGTCCTTTGTGAGAGAAACTTTTAATAGCCAAACTGAGGCCCTCCGCTTGTGATTAGTAAAATATTTAATGTTATTCATAGGTGATTCCTTTAGTTAAAGTTGTTTCAAATATGCCTAACTATTGAATATTCTTTATTTCACATAGGGCCATTATATTGCAACAACTAATCGTAACCCGTAACGTTGCAGGTGTCAACTAGTGGTTGTTAAATTAAACCTGAAGTTATCTTTCAAAATAAATGCACAAAATGACTCTTATGTTAAATAGACATTTTAACTATTAAAAATAGCAGTTACACCGAAAAATCAAAACCAAATACTCAAAAAAAACACCTTAAAGCATCAGTTTACCCCTTATTTATCCCCTGTAATTTTACAACCAATAACCGGCTAATTTTAGATGATTAATGGTGATCGGGTTTGGGCCTGTAAAATTAATGAAATGCTTAAAAGTAAAAGTTACCAGGCACAAGTCAAAAAATAATTACAGTGTAACTATATGTTTTTATGTGTGTCACAGTTACACTGTAATTATTAACCATTAGAAAAGGAAAACCCAATGAAAAAATCAGAATTATTAAAAACCGATCATCACATTCAACTAAATTGGCTAGATAACCAAATAGCAAAAACAACCGACGGCAAAAATGATTCTTTTTTTGATCTAAAAGTAGCGGTTCGTGCTTATGAAAAGTTAAAAAAGAACCTGATCCCGAGTGAACATGAGATTGAGCACTTTATGGATGTACAACTAAGCGACAATGGATTAAGAAGATTAGTTACCGCAATGAGGGTTTACCAAAAAAGATGTAATGCAGAACGATTACAGGTAGAAATAACCCAGTTAAACAAAGCTAAATTAGACGAATTGGTTTTATTATCTGGAAAAACAAAAATAGAAATAATAAATGCACTCATTTCAACAGCCAATATCGAAGACTTTAAAAACTCTAATAAGTAAAGATTCAGGCTGACCCGCGATAAAAGGTCCTAATAAATAACCGATATGTTTAATTATTAAATAAGGAAATACATTGAAAAAATTAATTGCGCTATCACTACTACCAATTCTGCTAACCGGCTGTGTCGGATATAAAATAAACCCAGCATTAACAAAAGAAGATGAAGCTACAGTTTTTCTTCTTTCGAATAAAGGTAATGGTGACATTAAACTGTTTAGCGTTAATGGGATAGAAATACCGGAAAACAAATCTTTGAATCGCGTATATGAAGTGCCTAAAGGGGAGGCTACCTTTGATTTGATATGTAAAGCTAAGCGCAATACCGGATATGGCCATTATATCGAAGCAACGAATAGAAGAACTTTAAGGTTTGATGCAAAAGCAGAAGAAAATTATAACTTTGTCCCTTTACTTAAAACGAACGAACAACAATATCAAAAAGAAACGTCTTTCGTACAATGTAATACCAGAACAGGAGAATGTAGTAGAGTATTAACAACAGCTATCGACTATAACGCTCGTTGCGAAGTTTGGATTTATAGTTATGACCATGGGAAAAAAATAAATACTAAAGTTGATTACATCATTAATTAAGAGATATAGACCTTTAGGAAAACGACATGGCAACAAAGTTACAGTGTAACTAAGGACCGTCAGCATTCGCCTACTTTTGAAATAAAATAGGTCTTCGCATTAGTACGAACTAAACAATAATAAGAGCTATAACAGCGTATAAATGATTTTATTTTTTTAAAACCTAAAAGAAGAAAATGAAGTCGCAAGCTCCTACTTTATACTTGCGCCTACGTTGCATGGTACCGCGTAAGACCCCACGCGGAACCAAAAGAAAAAGCTAGTAATAATTTGTTTTCGGCTACGCCGACCCCTACCCAAAAATAGGGTATTTTTATTCTTTTTGTCGAGTAGCGAATCACATTTTTTCGTGTGTTTTCGGTAGCCCTACGTGCCATCAGATACGCTTCTAAACGCCCCTCTCCGTCGATGACAATCAATTAGGTATATCTATCAGTTTTTCTGATAAACCCGCTTAAATGCGGTTCATTTGGCTTTTCTAGGGCTATAAGTGGCTATGCCTATAACCTGCCGTATTACGTCGTTTGCTAATTGATCCGTTACGCCAGTATTTGAGAACCCCTTGCTTACTGGTGGATGCAGTTCATTCCGTCCAAGATAGAACTATTTTAAGCTCACATCATGATTCCAAACGAAATATAGACAGATACAGTTTGATTTTCTCAGGGGAATGTTTAAAATTGCGGTAAGTCTTAAGTTTACCTAGTTCCCCTAAGAACTCTGTAAATGCCGAAATAGCCGCGCTACCAACGCGGCTTTTTCACATCTGGTGTTTAGGATATTATTTAATTGCTTAAAATAAAAGCCCTTTTTCCTTTTAAAAAAATTAACTTCCCCAGTGTTCTTTTAGAACAATATCAATAACTTCGTAGTTCCCTCAGAGAGCAATAAATCCATTTAAATTAAGTAATAAAATAAATTTTTATACGTATAGAATACATATTCTATACGTATACTATATATATAGTATACGTATAGAATACATATTTTTAATATTGATAGATTTATTATTTTATACGTATACTATATATATACAGTACGTATAATTTACGTATAAAATAAGGTTTTTAATATGATATATGTGATTTGTAATGAAAAAGGTGGAGCGGGTAAAAGCAGCATAGCTCAATCTTTAGCTGTTTATTTAAAACTAGACCATAACACTGATGCTTTGTTAATAGATGCAGATCCCCAAAGAACATCTGCGGAATGGGCGGGTGAAAGAAGTGAATCCGATTTGCCACCTATTCTATGTATTGAGCTAACAGGAAATATCACAAAACAGCTACAAACTTTAAAAGAGCAATATAAATCTATCGTTGTTGATTGTGGCGGAGCAGATTCTAAGGCTATGCGTTCAGCTCTTACTGTAGCGGATGTTGCTCTATTACCATTTAGAGCAAAAAGAAGGGACCTAAAAGTAGCCCCTGCAATGGCTGAAATAATTGAAATGGCTCAAGCTATAAATTCAAAGTTACAAACTTACTCTGTAATAACACAAGCGCCTACATTACCAAGCCAAAATTATAGAGTTTTAGGTGCAAAAACACTTCTTTCTTCTTTAGAACTTAACCCCTTAAAACACACAACTAGAAATCTTAACGCCTGGGATGATGCAGATGAATCTGGGCAAAGTGTTTTAGAGTGGGAATACGATAAAAAAGCAGGTGATGATGCCCGAAATGTTTTTAATGAATTACTAGAGGAAATTAAAAATGGCTAAAAATCCATTTGGAGATATAACAGCAAAAAAGAAAGCTACTAAAAAATTTATTGAAGATGCAAAAGTCGATGGGGAAATAGAATCGAATGTTCAAAACAGACGAGGAGCAAGTTATAAAGACCCAAAAACAGGTGAGAAAATAAAACTAGGCGGCAAAATATTACAAGTCCCATTAAACGAACAAGAGTTAAAAACATTAACTGAATCAGCTCAAGAAGAAGGATTACCGCTAGCAACTTTCCTAAGGAAAATTGCAATAAGACACGCTAAGAGTAAATAATTTAAATTCACATTTAATTGTTCAGTAATCATTTACTCGGCCATAAAAACCAAAAAAACATTTTCAACCTAGCAGCTATGCGGTGGAGACACCGTGAGAAATAGCAGCAAGGAATCAAATATTTTTGAGCGCAACGCCCCGCTATGTAGAATCCTAAGGATTCAATACATAGCGGGGCTTAAGATGGAAATAAGCAATTTAACGCAACAACATATGCGCAACAAAAAAATATTGCATCAATACAATGAATCGGATTAGAATGGAATTTCTTAAGCCCTTGTGGCAAGCCTAAATCCTATATGGATTTCACGTTGTTCCGAGCACCGTCTAACCAGGTAGAGTTATTAAATTCGTCTCGTGTCTTTGGGGGTATGTGCCCTAGTTAACAATACATCTGTCGCCACGTTAAACCGACAGCCCGATCTCAAAGAATGGGAATGCCAATAGAGTTGTTTAACAACGTTTTTCACTGCGTGATGTGAACGAAATAGGTAGAACAGTCAACCTGCTAATCGAAAAGTAGCAATCTGGCGAACGGCATAGCCGTCAAATGCATTTAAGCATTTGCTAGTTCTTACAAATTAAAATCACATTGTAATAGAGAGTTTTTATGGCTGACTTTGATCCTGTAGCTGCAGGTGAATCTGCAAAAAAAGAAAGGAAGCTCCGCAATGGCCGTAACTACACCAAGCGTCCTTCCAAGCTTGAGCCGTTTCGCAATGAGATCGCAAAAATGTACATTTACGGCTACTCTCTCGATCTGATTTCCATATACCTACACCAATCGCATGGACAAAAAGCAGCACGCAGCACCATACAACGCTATTTAAAATCAATTGGAATAACGCGTAATGGCTAGAGGACATTTTGCCAAATCAGAATCTCAGGCAGCTTCAGTTATGAAAGAGATACAGGGCAACGCAATAAAATCTCTTGGCTCTGTCAGAAACTATGAACAGCAACTAAAAATTTGCTGTGATTACATGAAAGAAAACCGAATGGGCGGCTTACGAGACCTCACACCAGAAGATGCAAAATCTTACTTGGAACTAAGGGCTTCTGAAAACTCTCAGAGCACTGTAGACATGGACCGACAGGCATTACAATGTATGATGCAGCATGTCACGCACAAACTCGGAGTTAAAGAAAATTTAGATGTTGTAAAATCTGAACTAGAAACTATTGAAAAATCACGTTCTTACACACCAGAGCAAGTACATAGGATCACTGAACACCAAACAGACCGCCATGCGATTTCAACTGAAATATGCCATAAAGCGGGACTCAGAGCCCATGAACTGTACACACTGAGACCATCAGGAGAGGTTCAACCAAGCCCACGAGAGGTTCATCCTGATAAGTTTTCTAACATGACCGAAAAAACAAAGTGTTACACTGTAATAGGGAAAGGAGGATTAATCCGTGAAGTGCGAATCCCTAGCCAGCTTGCAGCAAGATTAGAGTTGCGAAAGTTAGACGTACCGAAAAATGTTAGTGACAGGGGCATAAATTACAAGAGCAGCTACGATATTGCAGCAGGACATAGATTTTCAGATGCATTCAGTAAAGCAAGTGATCGTGCCCTTGGATATAGTAATGGTGCGCATGGGTTACGCCACAGCTACGCACAAAACAGATATGAACAGCTCGCAAATAATCTTCCTAGGTTAGATGTAATGAAGTGCGTATCTCAGGAGCTAGGTCACTTCAGACCAGAAATAACAGAAGTTTATCTACGATGAAGTGGGCTTTTGTAGCACTAATTTTAATCGTCGCCGGTCTTGCCCTCGGCTCTCCTTTTCTTGATTTCCTAGCACCAAATGAAAAAATATGGCTAGTAGATCTGACAAATGAGAAAGATATAAAGCTATTGGCCAACGGAGCAAAAACTCTATGGTACCAATGGCAAATATGGCTCTATATCGCTCTGTTTATCCTCCTTATAGTAACGATAGGAAGCCTAATATCTGAATTTATCAAAAGCTTCGTCGACCAACAACTATCAGAAAAAAAACAAGACTTGAACAAACAGATCGCAGAACTAAAATGGTCTAAATCTGAATTTGAAAAGAAAATGACTCAAAAAATACAGAAAGAACTTGCCTGGGAAAGAAACTCGATAGAGATAATGACTCAGGATGCTCTAGATAAAGAGCAACGTGCGACGGTTGCACTTACTAGGGCTGAACGTATCAACAAAGCAACCAATCACAGCCTCAATGCTCAGGATCGTAAAAACCATAGTAAATTATCTCAACGAGATCGACTCAGTGGGCAAAAAATAATAATCGTAGAGTACCTAGATAAGGTCGAATGGAAAATTCCTGATGGTTCACGTCTCACATATGCAAAATTACTTGAACTAGCTAAAAACTATCATAACAATAGTAAGTAAAGTTATAGTAAAAATTAATGGTGAGATCTTAATTAAAAACCTGCGATGCTATATTAAAATAGGAAGCATAGCACCGATTAGATAGTCTTTTTTTACTATAATTCTTTCGTACACAAAAGAAATTTATCCACATTATTCTCGAATTTACTTTTACACTCTTTAACCGGTGTAGCACATCCCACAAAGTTTTTAGTTTTAGTACATTTCTTTATTTCCGCTACATATGCTTCTTTAAATTCTTTCGTCATTTGTAGAGGAGCCGAAGATAATAAATTAGGTTCAATATCAATAGCCTCACTAATAGCTGCAGAAGCTCCATTTAAAGAAAAAGTAGTTTCTTTAAATCCTCCTGTGCTTAAGTAATACCTAAATAATATAGTATCACCTTTCATAATAAGCCCTAAATCAACAGAAATACCTTCTTCACTTTTCCCATGCCATATTAGAAAATTAACCCACTTAGGCGACCAGTCATAAGCGTTGAACCCCATTTTTTGTAGCTTAACTTTACTTTGTAAATTTGTAGGTTCATTTTTATCGACTCTAAAAATAGGGGGTCTTTCCCAATCAACTTGATCGAACACATCATTTGAAAGTTTGAAATTAGCCCAAACCTTTCCACCTTTAGACAATCTATATATTGAAAATTTATGACCTAATGGATTATTAACTTCAGCAGTTTTTTTTATTTGATCAGTCATCGAATCTACTTTCGATGTGACTTTCCAATCAGCTACTGAATATGAGCTAAAGAAAAACACAACAAAAGAAATAATTATCTTTTTCATAAAAATTCTTTTTTATATAATTTTTTATTAAGTTAATTATTTAATAATACTACTTTTTATCTTATTTTTTATAAAAACATCACAAATGGCCAAGTATTCACTATCAAGAGTGAATCTATGAGCATCTTTTTATTGGATAGGTTCTTCATTAGAAACGACATCATAACGAGTATCATCACTGGTAACGTCCATTTTTTGGATAACCATTTCATATAACGACCCTGACATTGTAGAGTAATACAACTTCACTATATGATTGTTTTCGTTGTTGTAATTATCAATAAGAGTTTTAATTTTTATAATATTGTCTTTGTTAAACCTACAACCTAAAATTATTGCTACTAAAGCTTTAGCTTCAAAGTTATGTATAAGTGATTTTGATGGTGCATAATACCTAAATTCTTTTTCGTAAGACCAAGCATCAGACTTAGAACAGATTACATCACCTAGCTGAGATTTTAACTCTTCTTTCGTAGTACTGTTTTCAAAGAATCTTACTTTTGCTCTACGATTAGAATATTGAATATCACTATATTTATAACTTTCACCATTAAAAAGTTGAGTCTTATCAAAACAGTAGCAAACCCCTTTATGTTGTTCTGCATAATGGGCCCACATTAAAGGTTCATTTGGTGTTCGCGTAAAACACGTAACTACATATTTACTCAACTCAGAGTCAATAATTCCCTTTACTCTCTCTATACACTTCGCTTCTTCAACATTATTTTTTGATAAATTGTTAAATCTTTCAGTAGAACTGAAATAATGAACATAACTGTATGAAGCTTCAAATGGATCATTTAGAGCTACTAAATTAGAAAAACCTAATGTTTTATTATTTAATG
>NZ_JBAKAZ010000081.1:0-8779 GCF_038155185.1 Psychromonas aquatilis | reverse complement strand
TAGTGGATATTATTATCCAGAATTAAAGTGTCCGGTTCAATTAGACCAGAATAAATAGCAGGTTGGAGAAAGCGTTGTTTAAAGTCACGCCATTTTGTATAAGAACTCGTCGGAATAAGAAGCTTTTCTTTAATATCCTTTAAAAGAAGCTTTAAGTCATAATAATTACCACTTCTCATCTTATATTCTTTTATCAGCCACAGGTATAATCTATGTGAGAAAGGACTCTTTAGCTTCCTGATATTGTTTAATTTTACTTTGGTGAAGTTCTTATTTAGCTCAAATAAGTAAGGTGAAATGCTGTCAGAGAACCTTAGCTCTATTCTATGAGTATTACCCGATGAACGATGGTAATGACAAATGCTAAACCACTTTATTAATTCTTCTTCGGATTCCGAATGTAAGCTTTTAATCTTCAAGGTTTTGTCTCTAATTGAAATTGATGAATTCTGCATATTTCTCCAGATATTTTTAGGAGACAAATTAAATATTTCAGCAAATTCATCTGCGTATACATCAATTGTCCCAATATGCGAGTGTCTGGAATCAACTTTAGTGAGAGCAATGTAAATAAGGCGAATTTCATCTATTTTCAAACTGTAATTTGAGTTAATTAAGCTGTTATGTAAGACAACAGTTAAATTATTTTTATTCGAGTAAGAAATTTTCATTTTCCTAATAAATTTTATTATTTTTATTATGTAGCTTCGCGATTTTGTAAATGCTTAAGTAACTACTATCGCCGCCAGCAAATCGAGTTTATCGCCCCATAAGTTTCTTTCATTTCACTTGTCATGAGTTAGAGGCTTTTATCGTGCTTGTACTGAATTCCAAAGTTTTTGCGACTCTGCATACTGTTTATCAATATGAGCGGCTAAATCTTCGACTTTAACCATAGTTGGAGAGCGCTCTGAGTTGCGTAGCTTTAATGTTGGAAAAGGTAGGGTACATGCCCTTGCTTGGATCTCTGCTGTTTGAGGTTTAAGGCCTAAAAATTCTTCACTAATCTTTTCAAGTGGTATAAACGGACTGCCGAAACGAGCTAGTAGTGCAAATGTAGTTTCCATAAGGTTCTCTAATGAATTAAATGTAATTGAATGCAATTGAATGCAATTCAAATGCGTCTACATAAAAGTAAAACACACGTTGATAAATTTCCAAAACCGGTCAATTAAATATATAGAAAATATTATTTAATTAATTATTATTGGATGTTTTAGAATGAGGTAAGGTTTGAGAATAGGGTATTAATCTGTAGATTGTATAACTTGCTAGGTTGTACTTTAGGCCAACTACTAAAAGTTTTAAGAAAACAAAGCGCTAATGGAGTAAGTAGATTTTATTGGATAAAGCTAGAACACACCCTAAAAAGTATAAAGGATACTTTTTAGAGGTAATAAAAAATACGATAGTCGTTGATATCAGCTTTAGTTGCTGCTGTGAGAGTAATAAGATTTTGTATTCACACCTATACTTGTGAATGCAATTATTTTATGAATACAAAACTTTAGGTTTATTGGGCTTTACATGCTTTCGAATTAAACTTAATCTAGGGTTTAGGCATCTGAACACAAAAGATAAAAAATGAAATTAGCTTATATTCGAGTTTCAACCACAGAACAAAATACTGATCGTCAAATTATCGAAGCAGATAAAACATTTATTGATAAAGTAAGTGGTGCAAATACAAATCGACCAGAACTTATTAAATTAAAAGAGCATGCCAGAGCAGGGGATATTGTTATTTGTCATGATATAAGTCGTTTAGCCCGTAATTTAAAAGATCTTAAAGATCTCATCGAGTTTTTTATTGGGCGTGGTATTTCTGTTCAGTTTATGAAAGAAAATATGATATTTACTGCTGATAAGCAAAATCCTATGAATGAATTAATGCTTAATATGCTTGGTGCTGTTTATCAGTTTGAACGAGATATTATGAAGCAAAGGCAAGCTGAGGGAATAGCGCAAGCTAAGGCTAAAGGAGTTTACAAGGGCCGTTCTACCTCAATGCGATTAAAAGCGGCAATCATTGATTCATATAAAAGTGGAGTACCGCAACGGAAAATTGCTAGTAATAACGAGATTTCTTTGTCTACTGTTCAAAGAGTGATTAAAGCTCATAAAAAAGAGTTGCTAGCTTAGAAAGTTTAATATTAGATAATAAACTGCGATAGGATATCTTTGATAACTGTTAAATATATTCACTTTGGAGTGCTGAACATGAATAAGAGCTCTAATATACCTTCTCTTACCGAGGGGATTATTGTAGCTCCTCCATATCATTGTAACTTTATAAGAACAGTTGAATTCGCTCTTGAACTAGATGCCAGCTCAAAGGCTTGTAAGCTTATTTTTTAATATGTTTATAAGGGGGGGGGATAGACACTATCTGAAATTTTTTGTTATTTGAGGGAGTAGAATAAATTATGTTATCTGTATATCAGCTTGATAAATTTAAATCTTGTTTCCCTCATGGGCAAATTAAAGTCCTAGAAAACAGTAATATAGAAATATTACGACACCCTAAAGCTGCTAAGACCGAAATATATAAGCATTGGAAAAACGTCGCATCATTAATCGCAACAAGTACTCGTTCATGGAAAGTACATAATCAGAATATATTATCTCATGGATCTGAAATAATGATACAGAGAGAAAATTATTACGGCCGCGATACCAAGATTGAATTGCACTGTTTATTATCTTGTTGTGGACATTCATGGTTAGATACTTATGCGAATGTTTATAATCAAATTTCTAAATGGGAAAGAAAACGCAATATCACTGATGAGCAAAGAAAACATATTGCATGCCCTCAATGTCGAAAATTAATTTATAAAACCAACACACAAGCATATCAATTTAAAAATATGAGTAATGATGAGTTACTTATAGCTGCTAGAAATGTTTTTCCAAAAAATCTTGAATCTAATGGAATATTCAGAAAAAAACACTCTGTTTTATCAAATGAAATGAATATCCGAAAAGTCAATGGGAAAAGTTTACTGGAACTTTTTTCTGAGGAGCAAGGCTGGAGAGTTGTACGCCCAGAGTTAATGAATTATAGCTACAATGACTGGCATGATTATTTGGAGTTAAGGGATTATAAAACGCTGAATGAATGGAGAAAAGACGATCCTAGAGCACAGTATATTTGTAGTTCTTTAAATAAAAATACTTATTACATAGATTTAAAAAACGAATTTTTTAATAAAGAGCGATTAACTTTGGATGGCATCCAATACGATTCGACCTCAGAATTACTCGTTGCAAAGGTTTTATCTCATTTAAATATTAGCTTTATAGCCCATGGAAAATGGGGGTTTTATTATAAAAAACGCGATAATGAATATAAAACAAGGAACAGAAGGCATCCTGAATATGATTTTAAATTCTGTATTAAAGACAAAATATATATTGTTGAAGTCTGGTTATGTTCTAGAGATAACCTGAAATTTAATGAAATGAAGGATAAAATGCTGCTTGATTATCTGAATAAACGAAGTTTTAAAACAGAAAATGCACTAATTCATCACCCTGAAGTTACATTGGTGAGTATTGAAGCACGCATTAACAGAAAGAATGGGCAGAAGGCTTTTTTGGAGCATGTGCAAAAGGTTTTTCATAATCAAATTGGTATGTCTGAAGTTAACAATATAGATTTTGAAAGTTTATATGAAGGGGATCCTAGGCCTCTTTCTCAATGGAAAGTGTGTGATTTCTTTCGAGAGTGTAGAGAAACCAGTGCTAAGAAAATAACCGACCTATCAATTAGTTTACAAAATTGCTTGAGAAGAAACAAAGATATACAAGTTTCATTAGCACAGCTTTTAGCAAGAAAGCACGGATACCCTTTAAACACTATATTTTACTTGGCCCCGCTATCTCACGTAGTTAAATATTGTTCTAAACGACCAGAGTTGAGTAATAGAAAGGTATATCAAGAGCTTCACTCTGATGGAAAGTTACCGCATGGTTTTCCTCAGAGAGTTGTTAATGCGTATGATTCAATTATGTACCATAGTCAAATTTGCGGTATAGAGCACCAAGCTTTTATTAATTATTATGAAGCTAAAAAGTTAGTGCAGAAATATAAGTTTAGGAACTCAGTCATATTTGAAATTGCTAGAGATAGTAGTGAAGATAAGTTCACTCCATTAAAGCAAATATACAAGATACCAGATCACCCAATAAGCGGTTATCCAGAATGGGAGGACTGGGCTACCTTTCTTGGGAATAAAAAGCCGTGGCACTTATCAATTGAAGGGCAAGAAGCCATTAAGATCTTAAAAGAGGGCTCAGTAAAAGAGGTCGCTTCTTATATAACGAGAGCATTAGGCTGCCATAAAAGATCTGAATTTCGAAAGATAAGTTGTACTGCAATGAAGGCATTAAGGTTGAATCGCAATGCGCAAGATATAGAAATAATTGCATTTGGTAGTACTACAAACCTTAAATTTGATTTAGAGACAGTAGTTAAAACGGTTAAACACGAAGATTTATTAACAGAAAAAATATGGCAAGAAAAGCGTGCTAAACATAAAACCTATCAGCGAATTTTGTCTAGATTTTATTTGAAGTGGCCTGAATACAAAGGTGAATGGAAAAACGTCTTAAAGGTACTTGAAACCTTTCATAAGTAATGAAAGAAGTAGCTAACAAAAGGAGCCGGAGTAATTTTACAGTTAGGTAGTTTATGTTAGTGGGCGTTATGAGTACCCAGCAATAATTAGTTTAATAATTTTTAATCAATAAAAACTAATTCAAGTTAAATATAAGCTATTGTACAATACTCAGGCGGATGATTATTTAGCCTTATCTCTGCATCAGATATATTATTTTAAAATTCAACGAGGGAATACGATGAAACATAAATTTTTAATCGGCACAGCTGCTTTACTTGGAGCTTTATCGGTTACAACTGTCAATTCACAGCCACTAAATCAAGTTAATGACTCCGATAGCGAAAGTATTGTTTCTAGTGAAATACAAGAACTAAATACTGAGTTTTTAATTGGACCAAACTTGCCTTCGAATAATGCAAATTTTGCATCTCATGGAAGTCATGCAAGCCATGCAAGTCATGCAAGTCATGCAAGTCATGCAAGTCATGCATCAGCTGTTATTCCTACGTACTAAATATAACGAAGTACCATATAGAGTGGTACTTTAAAAGAGCCATGTATGCAAAAAATTATTACCGTTAACCCTGATGTTGTTAGATCTATATTTATAGATGCGAATCTTTATCCATTAGAAATAATTGAATCTTCTACGATACCACTTAGTCCATTTGGCAGTTTCAAAATTAGTTTGTCTAACCAAAAGTTTAAAATTGAAATAAAACTTGCCACGGATACAGATATTACTATGGAGGATTTATGCCATAGTTTAGAAAATAACATCATACATGAATCTTTAAGGCTTAAGATTGCTGAGAAAACAGAGTTGGAAAGAAATTTAATTCTTTCTTATACTTTCTCAAATACTAAGCTTATGGGGTAGTCATGAGTAAATTTCAAAGTGCAGAAAGTTATTCAAATGATAAATATAAATTGCTCCCAATAAGATTTTCAGAGGCTTATGATAATAAATATATAGTAACTAATATGGTTGGTGAGTATGAAATATTAGATTTCGATATAATAAATCGCCTCGTTAATAATGATGTAATACACGATAAAAATCTATTAGGAAGATTGTATTCTAAACACTTTATTTATGATGGAACAGACCATACTGCTTTAAAACTTTTAGGATTAAAATACAGAAGTAAAATAAGTCGTCTAAAAGAATTTACTAGTCTGCATATGGTTGTTGTCTCATTGCGTTGTGATTATACATGCTCATATTGTCAAGTTTCTAGACAAGGCTTAAAAGCTGATTTCGATAAATATGATATGAGTATTAAAACAGCTGACAAAGTTATAGACCTTATATTCTCATCTCCATCTAAAGGCATTAAAGTTGAATTTCAAGGTGGAGAGTCTCTTTTAAATTTTAAAATTATAAAATATATCACTGAAATTTGTCATCTTCGAGGAATACAAGAAAATAGAAACGTGCAATTTGTTATAGCAACAAATTTATCTATGTTAGATGATGAAATAATTAATTTTATAAAAAAATACAATATTTATGTAAGTACATCTTTAGATGGACCAAGATCATTACATGATAGAAACAGACCTAAACCTGAAAATGATGGTTATGATTTAACTATCAAAGGTATAAAAAATATTCAGGAAAATGTCAGTTTATCCCAAGTCACTGCTTTAATGACTACTACTGGTAGATCTTTAGACTACGGAATAGAGATTGTAGATGAATATATCAAAAATGATTTATCGGCTATATTTTTACGCCCATTAAGCCCGTATGGATTTGCTATTACTAAAAAACAAATCAATCAGTATGATACAGATCGATGGCTAGAGTTTTTTAAAAATACACTAGATTATATAATTAACATTAATAAAAATGGTTATAACCTCATGGAGCAATATTCAAGCTTAATTTTAACCAAAATCCTTTCTCCGAAGGATTTAGGTTATGTAGACTTGCAATCACCTTCTGGAGCTATGATTGGTGGTATTATTTATGATTATGATGGCTCAGTATATGCTAGTGATGAAGCTAGAATGCAAGCTGCAATGGGGAATTTTAAATTTAAATTAGGCCATGTAGATGAAAACAGCTATGAAGAAATGATTGGTGGTGAATTTATTCTAGATGCAATTGATAAATCAATGAGTGTTAGCGTCCCGTCATGTACAAGTTGTGCTTTCTTACCATACTGCGGTTCAGATCCGGTATATCATTTTGCTACTCAAAATAACGTTGTTGGTAATAAACAAATATCTGGTTACTGTAAGAAAAATATGGGGGTTTTTAAACACTTAATAAATTTACTTGAAAATTCAGATGAAGAAACAAAAAGAATTCTTCAATCTTGGGTTAGGTATTAAACTATGAGCGAAAAGCTAAAACTAAAAGGGAATTTAAAACCATTAGTTCCTAATTGCGATTTAAATGGATATTTTGAAATAACAAAAAAGTTAGATCTCCCATCAGTTTTATTTAAAAACAAAGTATTTTTTAATGATTTTGATACCTCTACAACAACACCAGATAAGACTATATTCTTACAAAAAAATAAACCTTTACTTGCCCAAGGCAAAAATATTTATTCGATTGACAATGCTTTTTCATATTTAAATGATGGTGACATAATTTTAATTAAAGAGCAGACAATATCTGTAGCATATAGAAAAAATGCAAATGCTACTTTTCTATTATTAACTGAACAATGTGATAACTTTTGTATTATGTGTTCTCAACCGCCTAAAGCAATTAATGATGAATACATAGTTGACCAGTTAATGGAGTTAATTCCTCTTTTACCTAAATCATTACACGAGATTGGCTTAACGGGAGGAGAACCTACTATTTTAGGTAACAAGTTTATTAAAATTTTGAATTTAATAAACGCATATTTACCTAATACTTCGGTACATGTTTTATCTAACGGTAAGTCATTTTCAGATGATTTTTTAAAAAAAATATCAGAAAGAAAACATTATGATTTAATGTTTGGAATTCCTCTTTACAGTCATAACTATGAAACTCATGATTATATTGTCCAATCGAAAAATGCATTTAATGAAACAGTTGAAGGAATTATAAACCTAAAAAGATTTCAACAGAAGGTCGAAATACGTGTGGTTATTCAAAAAAATAATTACAAAGATCTCCCTGATTTAGCCAACTTTATTCTTAGAAACTTACAGTTTGTAGACCAAGTTGTTTTTATGGGGTTAGAAATGACAGGTTTTGCTAGAGGTAATGCATCAGATGTTTGGGTTGAACCTAGCGAATATCAAAGCTATTTGAAGGAAGCAATAACAACACTTTCAAGGGCCAAAGTAAGATGCCGAATATATAATCATCAGTTATGTATTCTCGATAGAAGTTTATGGGAATATAATGTTTCAAGTATCTCTGATTGGAAAAATAACTTTATTTCTGAATGTGAAAACTGTTTATTGCGCTCGTCTTGCGGGGGATTTTTCGCAACTTCTGATAATAGGTTACCTCAAAAAATTAAAGCTTTTAAGTGATTTTAAAATATATTTATTAAGGCAAACGAAACAACTAATATTTTTTATTAAATAACTCTAGATTAATTCAACTTTGAAGTATATAGCGACTAAACTTTTTTGGCTGAATGATCTTGGCCACTATTTTTATTCCTGAGTCATTATAGGGGTGTTAGCACCCCATTGAATCGTTGTTCTTGATTATTTTTTTAGTAGTTTCTGAAATAGTTAAAGTAACTTATACCTCAATACCTAAATACTCAACTTTTCTTTCTAGTTTGAGGCTCGTCAAATATCTTCTGAGTAAAACCATTTTTCGAAAAACTGATTTGGTGATGAAACAAAAATACAGTGTAAACCTTGGCTTTATAATCACAAAAAATAACACTAACTTGTTGATGGTTAGCAAGAAAGAACTAGTTTAATTTTTTAAGAGAAAGAGAAGTCACACTTTAAATCAAATAAAGTAATGGTGATCTTTAGCATCGGAACAGTAAAATTATCACGCTTAAAAGTTACCTTTAGGATCGAATTCTAAGCTCATTTTCTATGGGAGGTTATTTGCTACTTTTGTTTTTTTTAAGTGTTATTTGGGCATTTATATTTATAGTTTAGTTACTGCACCTATTCTGGTCAAGTATAACTGGACACCTGACTTTGTAAATTTTCATAGTTAATCG
>NZ_JBAKAZ010000080.1:0-9038 GCF_038155185.1 Psychromonas aquatilis | reverse complement strand
ACCCCTGACCGCCTGGTTCGTAGCCAGGTACTCTATCCAGCTGAGCTACACCCGCATTGGTGTTTAATATTAGTTAATAATATTAATAAGCTCTAAAAACAAAAAACTTACCAAAGGTAAGCCTTCAAAGAATGGTGCGGGTGAAGGGATTCGAACCCCTGACCGCCTGGTTCGTAGCCAGGTACTCTATCCAGCTGAGCTACACCCGCTTTAAGAATCTACAAGAATGGCGGTGGAGGAGGGATTCGAACCCTCGAACAGGCTATAAACCCGTTACTCCCTTAGCAGGGGAGCGCCTTCGGCCACTCGGCCACCCCACCGTCGTCTTGTTGGCGCACATATTACTGTCTTCTGAAAACAAGTCAAACCTTTTTTGAAGAAAAGTTTCTGCTTGCCTACTAACTATACAAAGTGCTCAATTTTTATCTAAAATGGTCGAATTTAGGGTATAAAAAAAGAGCCCTTAGGCTCTTTTATAAGTATCACTGACATCAGGCAGTTGCATTTTTCTCTGCTTGGATACGCATATAAATCTCTTCACGGTGAACAGAGACGTCTTTTGGTGCATTAACACCAACACGTACTTGATTACCTTTAACACCTAGTACAGTTACAGTGACGTTATCACCGATCATTAATGTTTCACCTACACGGCGAGTTAAAATTAGCATATTTGCTCCTAAAATTTATTTATTATGGTTGAATATAGTCAAGACACAGTCAATCACTGTGTCATATCACATATTTTATTTCTCTTGCTTAGGTTCTGACTCTAATTCGAAAGCTTTATGCAGTGCTCGAACAGCCAGTTCTAAATATTTACTATCAACCAGTACTGAAATTTTAATTTCAGAAGTAGTGATCTGGTGGATATTAATACCTTCTTCACCTAAGGTAGCAAACATTTTTTGCGCTACACCAGGATGATTCCACATACCAACACCAACAATAGATACTTTACCAATATCTTCGTTGCCTAATACTGATGCTGCATTTAATCTTTCACAAACGATATTTAATAACTCACTCGCTTTTGCATAATCATCACGAGGCACAGTAAATGTAAAGTCTGTTTTACCATCTCCTAATGTATTTTGCACAATCATATCCACATCAATATTAGCAGCGCCAATAGGAGAAAGGATTTGTGAAGCGACCGTTGGTTGATCAGGCACACCCTGCAAAGTCAAACGAGCTTCATCACGGCTAAATGCAATACCAGAAACGACAGGAGATTCCATTTTATTTTCCTCATAACTAATTAATGTACCGCCACCATCTTTAAAACTAGAAAGTACACGTAGTGGCACATTGTATTTCCCTGCAAACTCTACAGAACGAATTTGTAGTACTTTCGCTCCTAAACTAGCCATTTCTAACATCTCTTCAAATGTAATGCTATCAAGGCGACGCGCATTTGGCTCAACACGTGGGTCTGTCGTATAAACACCATCAACATCGGTGTAGATCTGACATTCATCCGCTTTTAACGCCGCTGCAATAGCAACAGCAGATGTATCACTTCCGCCTCGGCCTAGTGTCGTAATATTATTATCTTCACTACGTCCTTGGAAACCAGCAATAACGACTACACGCCCTTCTTTTATATGTTTCTGCAGATTATCTGTTTCTACATCTAAAATACGCGCTTTGGCATGATTACTATCTGTTTTCAAACGAATTTGATCACCAGTCATTGATACCGCATCTACACCTAGGGTGTGTAATGCCATAGACAATAACGCAATCGTAGTTTGCTCACCTGTAGTCAACAATACATCCATTTCACGTGTACTTGGCGTCGCGTTAAACTCTTTTGCTAAAGCAATTAAACGATTAGTTTCACCAGACATTGCTGATAATACGACGACTACATCATTGCCTGCATCTTTAGTTGCTTTTACTTTATCTGCAACTGCTTTAATACGTTCTACTGTACCAACAGAGGTACCACCATATTTTTGAACTAATAATGCCATTTTTTTTCCTTGCTATACCACGAGTGTATAGACTCCTTATTCTTACAAACGTTCGGATAACCAAGGGTTAACCAACGCCAATGCATCTTTTAAAGCAGCAGGGTTATTTCCTCCAGCCATCGCCATATCAGGACGGCCGCCACCTTTACCACCAACAGGAATAGCCACAACATTGACTAGCTCACCGGCTTTTACTTTACCAGTAAGGTCTTTCGTTACGCCTACGACTAAACTTACTTTGTCCTCACCGACAGTGGTCGCTAATACAACAACACCTGACTGTAGTTTATTCTTCATCTCATCAACGCTAGTGCGTAATGATTTAGGATCCACACCTTCCATATGAGCAACAACGACTTTTACACCGTTAACTTCTACAGCTTGGTCTGTTAAATTAGATCCTGCTTCGCTAGCAATTTTCGCTTTTAATTGTGCTAATTCTTTCTCTAGCACTTTATTACGATCTAATGTGCTCATGATTTTTTCACCTAATGTGAAACTATCACCTTTTACTAAGTCACATGCTTTTGAAAATTGTTCACGCAGATTTTGTAATACATCACTTGCAGCTTCACCAACAGCCGCTTCAATACGACGTACGCCTGCAGCAGTTCCTGCTTCTGATGTGATCAGGAATAGCCCCATATCACCAGTACGCTTAGCATGTGTTCCGCCACAAAGTTCTACTGAGAAGTCACCCATTGTTACAACACGTACCATGTCATCGTATTTCTCACCGAATAATGCCATTGCACCGCTTTCTTTAGCTTGCTCAATATCCATCAATTGAGTCACTACTTCAAAGTTATCGCGTATTGCTTGGTTAACCAAGTAAGTCACTTTATTCAAAGTATCTGTAGACAGTGCTTCAAAATGTGAAAAATCAAAACGTAACTTTTCAGCATCACATAATGACCCTTTCTGTGTAACATGCTCACCTAATGTTTGGCGTAATGCAGCGTGTAATAAATGTGTTGCAGAATGGTGTAACGCAATAGCTTTACGACGATCAGCTTCAACTTCACCCTGTAGCGTATCTCCAATGTTCAGCGTACCAGTACTTAGGTAGCCGATATGTAGGAAAGCATCACCTGATTTTTTAGTATCAGTTACCACAAATTTTGCAGTGCCTAATGTCAATACACCAGCATCACCTACTTGACCGCCTGACTCCGCATAAAATGGCGTTTGCGATAAAATAACCTGTGCGTTATCACCTTCAGCTAAGGTCTCTACAAATTTACCTTCTTTGACTAAAGCAACTACAGTGCCTTCAGCTTGTAAGGTTTGGTAACCAAGAAACTCAGTTTTTTCTTCAATTTTTAACACATCGTTATAATCTGTGCCGAAGTTATTTGCTTGTTGAGCACGTGTACGTTGCTCAGTCATCGCATCATCAAAGCCATCTTGATCAATCGTTAATTCACGCTCACGAGCGATATCAGCCGTTAAATCAGCAGGGAAACCGTAAGTATCATAAAGTTTAAATACAATATCTCCCGGAATAACTGATCCTGTTAGTGCGTCTAATTCGTTATCTAGAATTTGTAAGCCACGCTCTAATGTTTTACCGAATTGCTCTTCTTCTAAACGTAGGATTTTTTCTACAAACTCACGCTGCTTCTCAAGCTCTGGGTAAGCTTGACCCATTTGATTGATAAGCTCTTCGTAGACTTTATAAAAGAATACGCCTTGTGCACCTAGTTTATGACCGTGACGTACCGCACGACGAATAATACGACGTAATACATAACCTCGGCCTTCATTAGACGGCATTACACCATCACAAATTAAGAAACCACAAGAACGAATATGGTCGGCAACAACACGTAAAGACTTATCTTCTAAATCTTTAGCGCCAGTTACTTCAGCAACTTTTTTGATTAACCCTTGGAAAAGATCGATATCATAGTTCGAGTGACCATTTTGAATGATCGCAGAAATACGCTCTAATCCCATTCCGGTATCAATCGATGGATTTGGTAAATCTTCCATCGAGCCGTCTGCACTTCGGTTAAATTGCATGAATACAATGTTCCAAATCTCGATAAAGCGATCGCCATCTTCTTCAGGCGATCCTGGAGGACCACCCCAAATGTGCTCACCGTGATCGTAGAATATTTCAGAACAAGGACCACAAGGGCCTGTATCGCCCATTGACCAGAAGTTATCTGATTCAAATTTTTTGTCTGGTGATTTATCACCAATACGAATGATTTTTTCTTTTGGTACACCTATTTTATCAGCCCACAATGAAAATGCTTCATCATCACTTTCATACACAGTAACCAATAATTTCTCTTTTGGTATTTCCAGTACTTCAGTTAAGTATTCCCATGCAAATGAAATAGCTTCTTCTTTAAAGTAATCACCAAAACTAAAGTTACCTAACATTTCAAAAAATGTATGGTGGCGAGCAGTGTAACCCACGTTATCTAAATCATTGTGTTTACCACCAGCACGAACACAACGTTGGCTTGATGTTGCACGAGTGTAAGATCTTGTTTCAGAACCTAAAAAAGTATCTTTAAATTGGTTCATACCTGCATTTGTAAACAGCAGAGTCGGGTCATTATCAGGAACAAGTGAGCTACTACTCACTGTCTGATGCCCTTTTTTACCAAAGAAATCCATAAATCCTTGGCGAATATCAGAGGTCGATTTAGTCATGATATATTCCATGTAAAGTGTCAATTTAGCGCTTATTAAATAATTAATTTTCAAGGACTAAATAGATAAAAATAAATGGAGGTTAATATATCACGCCCCTGCGTAAGGGGAAAGTAGCTATAAAGGAAGGATTAGTAATAAATTATACTAAATAAATCAATTTCAATGTAATGATAAATAGCATCATTATTAACCTAGATTCGTCATAAAAATAAACGACTACTGATTATTTATTGAATGATTTTTTACAAGAATATTAAGTCAGTGAGTAGGCAATATCTATTTAATTGCTTTTTTATGTATTACTCATAAAAAAGCCAAGCAATAAAGCAAAAAATATTCACCGAAGTAAGGATAAAAGATAATTTAAAACGCAGTTCAAACTCACCAAGCTGCCTTTATTAATTTGCTTAAAAAGGCAACTCGATAATAAACTAATTTATTCGGCGACTAAGGTTTCAATACGATAAAAACCTTCACCATTAATGCCTAAGGTTTCAGCTAAGTAAGGCAGACTTTGCTGCATCTCTTTTTGTAATGTCCAAGGTGGATTAATAACAATCATCCCATTTGAGGTCATACCGTGCTCTTCTTTATCTGCCTCTAAGCCTAATTCAAATAACTGAATATTTTTTATGCCTGATGATTTTAAAGCACGTTCCATTTTATTAATGACCGTACGTTTTACAACGGGGTACCAAAGGGCATAAGTTCCTGTCGCAAAACGACGGTGTGCGGCAATTAAACTTTCAACAACTTCTTCATATTCTGTTTTAATTTCATAGGAAGGATCAACTAACACTAATCCTCGGCGTTCTTTAGGCGGCATATTAGCAATTAAACCTTGCAACCCATCGCTATTTGCCATTTTTATACGGCGATCGCCAGAGAAATTACCACGCATATTAGTAAACTCATTGGGATGTAATTCAAATAAAAACATACGGTCATCATCACGGCGCATTTGATTACAGATCATCGGCGATCCTGGGTATGAAAGCAGCTTTCCTTCACCATTAAATGCTTTAACTTGATCTAGATAACGACTAACTGGCGCAGGTAAGTTTTGCAATCCCCACAGTGCGCCTATTCCGCCTTCAAACTCATTTGTTTTTAATGATTGTGTTGAATCTAATTGATAAGCACCACATCCTGAGTGAGTATCTAAGTAGCAAAAAGGTTTATCTTTTTGTAATAAATAATCAAGAATAGAAGTTAATACCGTATGTTTTAATACATCAGCATAATTTCCAGCATGGTATGAGTGACGATAACTAAGCACAAATGACTCCAAAAAATAAAAAATATCCTGTGCAGTATAAAGAAATTAGGAATGTATTGCGCTAAAAAGATAAGAATATGTCATGAGGCGACATTGTTGGTTGGGCGGGCTAATCCATGACTCTTTTAGCTACTCAAGCAGCGAAGCCTTATTAATAAAGTGGATATTCAAATGGCGACTCTATGGTTAAGCTACCAACGCTAGTCTCTGCAAACTCGTTACTGAGATACCATTACAGGAGCATTTTTCAATACGGAATAGTTTTGATGGGGTTTTAAAGTCGATGATTTTGTCGAAGCAATGGCAATAGCATCGTGAAATAAAAAGGTGAAGTACCTGAAGCGCGATATTTTTATACTGTCGCTTATTAATTAGCTAGTTGAATTTGCTTTTAATAAGGACAGTACATATAAGTTAAAGCGTAAATTTCAGGGACATTATAAGCTTATATAGCAATAAGATTTACAGCTTATTTTGCATCCGCTTCTAATTGCTCAGCTATTTCAATTAAGTCTTTACCAGTTAAGCTTGGTTTACCCGAAAGTGGATATAAAGCCTTACCAGGGCGGATAATGAAACCAGTTTTCCAACCTACTTGCTCAGCACCTGCAATATCCCATGCATGAGCAGCAATTAACATTGCGTCTTCAGGCGCAACATTCATCTCTTTTTGTGCCCATTCATATACTTTTAAGTCAGGTTTGAATGTTTCTAAATTTTGCACTGTTAATGACCCGTCAAAGTACTGTGCTAAGTTTGAATTTTTAAGTTGTGCTGCAATACCAGCATCTGATGAGTTTGTTAGTGTTATCATCTTGTAACCAAGTGCTCGAATACGTTTCAGCCCTTCCACTACATCTGCATGTGGTGCTAAATCTCTGAAAGGAGTTAGAACCGCTTTGCGAGCTTGCTCTGAAGTTAGTGGGATATTCTGTTGTTTAGCGATCATTTCTAATGAGGCAATACCAATCTCAGCAAAGCTATTGTATTGTCCAATTTCATTACCAACTAATGAGTAATGTAGCATAGTAGTGAACCAATAAGGGACAAGCTCATCACGCCCACCTAAGGCAGCAGAAACAGACTTTCCTACGTTTCCTAAGTCTAATAGCGTTTCATTCACATCAAAGAAAATAACTTTAGGTGTTACTTTAGCTTCTGCCTCTTTTGCTTGTGCCGCGCCTGAAATTAAACTTAATGAAATCAGTAAACTCGTGATAAAGGTTTTAAATCGAATCATGGTAAAAGTACCTATAGGGTAAATAAATAAGGTGTAGTTCGCTTTACATATCGCGTATCCACAAACTAACGATGCAGTTAGCTTTAAAAATAAGTTAGCCTCTGCAACATAGAAGACCTGTCACACCCACAAAAATTTCAGGTTTCTTGATTCATGGTAAAAAATTCATATAAACAGAGGAATTTTAAACATTATTCATTATTTATTTGCTTTTTAAGCAGTACAAAGCCAATAAATAAGTAGTTTAGTAAAGGTAGGCCAGCCTCTTGGTGTGTATAACTCAAGAAATAATCGACTGATGATATTTATCTAAAGTGCACATGTACTTTTTTATATGATGACAGGTAGTGCTTTCTCTGTTTAATCATTTCCTCTCTTCAATAGAAAACGAACCTTACATAACATCCAATTTCAGAAATAAGCTTGTCTATTTTAGGTAGGTATAATGAATGACTCATTATGTAAACGATTAACAGTCAATACCAAATAACCAGCTCCCCACATAAAAGTACCAACTCATCTAAAAAGCTTATTTTTATTAGCCAATCCTTATAAGCCCTTTGTTTGACAGGTAATCACTTTTTAGGATTCTGATAATCTTCTTTGATATCAATGCTTTTTTGATTAACACAAAAGTAGATTTGTTTCGGATCTATTATAGGACTCTATTTTAAGGGGATTTTTCGGTAGCGTTATAGGCCCTTTATCCTATAAACTACAAGTCAGTAATAGCTTATATTTATGTTAGCTGGTTTTATGGTTTATACTTTCTCTAGGATTAAGTAATTTAAGTAAAATAAACTATATTTGTTTATTGCAAGTAGCAAAATAAACAACAAGGCAACTTACTTATTAGTCAACTAGTACAGGTAATGGGAGTACTAGTCGCTATAATAATAACAATAGAAAAAGCGTTTATATTAAAGCAAATGCGTAGCTTTTTAAGCAATAAAAAACGCACAACATTTTAGGTAACTAGTTAATGTAAACTAATTACCATCAGTATTTTAAATAGAAAGTCGAAATAGCGGAGCTAAAATATGTTTAACCGTAGTGTCAACAAAGTCGTCCTAGTGGGTAACTTAGGCAGAGATCCTGAAATGCGTTACACCCAAAATGGTGGTGCTGTAGCTAACTTTTCAATCGCAACAACAGAGAGTTGGAAGAACAAACAAACTGGCGAATATGAAAACAAATCTGAATGGCACAATATTGTTGTTTTTGGTAAATTCGGCGAAATGGTAGGCCAATACCTTAAAAAAGGGGCAAAAGTTTACGTTGAAGGTAAATTGCAAACAAATAAATGGCAAGGTCAAGATGGCCAAGATCGTTATAAGACAGAAATTATTGCTAATGACATTCAAATGTTAGATGCTCGTAATCAAGCGCCAGGTCAAAACCAAGCATATCAAGGCGGTGGTCAACAACCAGGTGGTCAGCAGCCAGGTGGTTACCCACCAGCACAATCAGCGCCTAACATGGCACCTGAATACTCGCAGCAGCCTCAACAATCGGCGCCTCAACCAAGCTACCAACAGCCTGCGCCTCGTCCTGCACCAGCTCCTGCGGCACCACAGCCAGCGCCAGCAGCACCTAAGCCAAGCTTTAATGAACCATCAATGGATTTTGATGATGATATTCCGTTCTAAATAGCACGCGATATATGTTACAAAAACAAAAACCTGGTTTCGATCAGGTTTTTTATATAAGTCAGTTAGCTTTAGCGACTCATTTTTTCCATTCATTAGCCCTCTTTTACTTTCTCTGTAAACAATACTTCACTGCTTATTTTTTGATGCCTACTCCTTACTCCCTAATAATACCAATCACACTAATTAACTGATCTATTTTACTTGTTAAAATAACT
>NZ_JBAKAZ010000079.1:0-9353 GCF_038155185.1 Psychromonas aquatilis | reverse complement strand
CGCCTGTTACCATGGAATTTCAAAAAATAGGTGTGGTTTGCTAGACGCTTACGAAGTACTTGGTTTTATTCATAACATCTTCAAGGGGGGCTGAAGCCACCGCCCCTAAAAGACCTCTTAGATTTTTAGTATTTTCTATAGAGGATCGCTTTAAACATGCGAAAAAGTAGTGACTCTCCTTTATGTTAACTTTAATAAGCAATGCGGTATCGGGGCGGTGACTTTAATCTCCCTGCCTGTGTCAAAGCAAAAGCCCAAACAAAATTCATCGAAGAAGAACGCACAAGGTAACGAGCGAAGTGCTTTCTTTTATTCATTACATCGACAAGGGAGGCTAAAGCCACCGCCCCAAAGTCAAAGCAAGGTTTCTGAAAAAGGAGTCGCAGAATTTCTCCGCTCATAAGACTAAGCTGACGCTTAATTCGCCCATCACCCCTAAGACAATACAAGGGAGGCTGGAAAAACGAATCGCAGAACAATCTTTCTGGTTTTACTTACTTCAATACCTAAATATTACAGTGCCTATTTTTTAATCTAAACTTAAGCACTTAAATAAGGTCTTAATACTTTGTGCTTTGATAAAAGCCATAAAGAATGGCTTATTAAGATGTTGTAGCGATAGCTATTAGGTTCATTTAGCAAGCTATTCTATTAGTTAAAATCATCTATGGCTTCGTTGTCAGAGTATTAAACAAGATTAGAATTTCTCTCTTAAATTAGCTCATTTTCTCTACGTAAAATTTAAATCGTTTATGTAATTGGTATTAAAAATACTTCCAGGATAAGGAGATATTGATGAAATCACTGATACTTAGCTTAGTCGTTGTTTTATATTTATTGATGACAGTGACTTATTTTGAACCGTTTAATCAAAATACTAATATTGACTCTATTTCTGAAAAATCTACTGAAACAGCTATTACTAACCCCTCATTTAAAGAAGATGCGGACTTGATTCGTAAAACCTATGAGTCACAGTTATATACTCTACCAGCCTTTAAATCTGGTCATTATGGACTGAGAATGTACCGTCAGACTTTAGATGATAAGTATGCTGCTGCAATTTGGTCTGATATGGCTCGAGTCGCTAGCCGTTTAAATCACTTTAGTAATGAGGTACATACGCCACAGCAAATAAGTGACTATGCAACAAAACGCATTAACAATTACTTAACTGATACAAGTGAACGTAGTGTATTACGTTATCGGGTGACAAAAGATTTGCCTGAATACCTATATGTTGGTGTGGATTTATTGGGGTCTATGGCGCGTGCCAATGAATATGGTTTAAAACATCAACAGGATGCTAAATTAAGAGAGATAATAGGTCGTTATGACTTTACTGAATATGCAACTGACCAAGCGATGATAGAAGCTTGGGCTGCTCAGTTAGCTAATCAGGTATACTGGTTAAAGCAATTGGGAGAGCAAGATGTAACAAAGCAGTTTATTGATGCTTTTAGAAAAACCTACCCAGACCAACAAGATCACCTATTATCAGAACAACAACTCACCAATAAAATATACGGTCTAACACATATCATCTTTGCCGCTTCAGGATATTATCAACACGCTATTAATGAAGCTGATTTTCAATGGATTTATGATTATTATCGAAATAATATTGATATGATTATCGAACGCACTAAAGAAGATGTGATCGCAGAAGTGGGGATTAACTTTTTACTCGCTGATTTAGCAGATGATCCCGTCGTATTAAAAACACAAAATGCTATTCAAAAAGCATTAGACAGAGAACACGGCTTAATACCTTCAGTGGACGGAGGAATTGATCTTAAAAATGGCGAACACCGTAATGTACTAGCAATTATGCTATTAGATTGGCAAGGTGTACATCAAGCGCCAACAGTGAATACTCAGCCTGATTTGTTCGATTCTATGCCTTACGGTTTGATTGCTAAATAGCTTTTTGTTAGAAGCTTATGGTTACCATCATTAATAATAAAAGGTTTATATGAAATACAGTTTTAATGTAGAAGATGCTGGGCAGATATTCGTGGGCGCATTTGCGTTAGCAGTGCCTGTGTCTTTTTCAGAAGAGGCGTGGCACCTCGGTGAGACTTTGCCAACTTCAAATTTGTTAATGTTATTATCGCTCTCAATATTATTTTTAAGTTTATATACCTACCATAGCGTTTTTCAAACCAACGTTAAGCACAGGCGCTTTGTCTTCATTTTTCGTATTGTTATTGCGTACTTGATGACAGCTTTTGTTGTCGCTTTAGTTTTGTTATGCCTTAATAAATTACCCTTTATAGATTCCCCTTGGACTGCAATTAAACGCATTATTGTTATTAGCATGCCTGCATCGATGGGGGCAATCGTAGTCGATAGTTTTGATAAGGAGTAAGAAACTTTACTCCTTAAAAATTCTTACCAAGGAATCTCTTTTCCTTGCCAATCTAGGAAGCTGACTTGTCCATCTAGTTGGCTTTCCTCTACTATCTTAAATAACTGCGATGCAACAAATTCTCTAGTAAACAACTTACCTTCCGGTACATTTTTCTGAAATGGTTTTGATAAAGGACTATCTGTTGTACCTGGATGAAAGGAAATAAGCTTAATATTTTTAGCACTCCTCGCAAGCTCTATGGCAGCGGATTTCAACAGCATATTTGTGGCTGCTTTAGAGGCTCGGTAGCTATACCAACCGCCAATTTTATTATCAGAAATACTGCCTACTCTGGCAGAAAAAATAATAATTTTACAAGCTTGTTTACCTGATAAGTATGGGACTAGATTTTTTAACCATAACATTGGCGTAATGGTATTGGCATTAATGACTTCGTTAAAACTGTCCACATTAAATGCTTGTAAGCGTTTTTCAGGCATAACGCGTTGGTTGTGTAATAACCCATGGCAAATAAACACATTGGTTATTAGCGTCTCTGCACCTGCTTTAATAGTATCAATTGCCTCAATAATAGAATGCTCTTGATAATCCGCTAAAGTAATAACTTTGCTATCAGTAAATGATGGTTGTTGATAAAAGCTAGGATCGCGGGTGATAACAATTAATGCCTTATTATTATCATGCACTGTTTGTAACGCTAATGCCTTCGCTATTTCACTATTTGCTCCGATGATTAATGTCGTTGGGTTTGCCATAACAGGTTCCTTGATCACAGTGTTTAATGCCGATACCAAAACGTTTATAAATAAAGCTAGAAATTGGCTGACGATACTTAGCAACTAATAAATATACTTGATGGGAAATAGGTTTAATAATTGGCCATTGAAGTGGGGCAACTAACCAGCCTCTCCCTACTAGTGTCCATGCGCGGTGAGTTACATCCAACCCTAGCAATATTTGGCCTTTATATTTGCCATGTAAAATAGCGAGCCCTTTATCAACATTGATATCAGGATAAAGTGTAGCAAAGTCCGCTTGGTGTAAGTCAACAAGTAGGATTTGATTGTTTTTGTCTTGCTCTTTTAATCTTTGCATTTCTAGGGTGCATAGTGGGCATTGCCCATCAAAGAAAATAGTGAGCTGTTGTGTATTCATCTTAAGCCTCTATTTCGTAGGTTGGAATATCTGGTTTAGCATAATTTAATCGACTTAAACGTTGGCTAGTGTGGTAACTATCTAAGCCGGAAACAGTAACGGTTTGTAATGCTTCGATATCAATATAACCATCTTCTTTAAGTGCCTTTTCTTCACATAGCACATCCGTAATTTCGCCAATCACCATTTGGGTATTATTGAGTGGAATAGGTAATATTTCTTTTAGTTTAACCACATACTTTAGATCGCTTTCTTTAACAAAGGGGACATTATCAATGTGATCACACTGTAATCCTGTCACATCAAATTCACTGTCATCTTTCGGATAACGTGCTGATGTTTGATGTGCCTGTTGATAAAAGCGTTCAGAAACTTGGTTAATTGTATAAAACTGAGTTTCAAGTATGTTATCTAGTGTATGTCGTTGGCCGGTATCAGGACGCATGATAAAACCGACTAATGCTGGTGATGCACCTAAATGCACGACTGAGCTGAAGATAGCAAGATTAGTCTTGCCTTGTTTATCTTGTGTCGCAATTAAATTAGCACTTTTAAATCCCGATAAACTATTAATAAACCGAGCGCGATGTCGTGTAGGCATATGTTTAATGTGCTGTTGATTGAAGTGTTGAATAGCGATAACAAACTCCTAAAGTCTATTTTTATTAACTAACAATACGTAGCTGATCTCATTTAAGATCTGCTGTCCATAAAAGAAACATAAAGTGACTGCTATTGGATAAGTCATTAAAAGGGGAGGCGGTAAATGTAATTAAGCTGAGGTTATTCGCTCAGGAGTTGTTGGTTTAATATAGATAAAAATATCAATCGCTAAAAATAAAAAAACCGTAATGTGAGAGCATTACGGTTTTTACTAAATAACAGATTCAAGCTGTATTAGTGGGTCGCGACAAAAGGCTGCACTTGAGTATCTTCTAAGGTATACGACATTTGAATCTCTTTTTGGCCATCTACTAAATATAAGTCTTTCATTTGTGGCGTTATGCGCAGTGTCCCTGTTACGTTTACTGGCATAAAAGGCGAGCCTGCTGTAATCGCTGTATCCGCTTTTACAAAAATGATTTGGTTTGAAGCAGGGACTGGTTTGTGAGAACAAGCCCCAATGGTTGGTACTAAAAGAAATTCGGTCACTAAACCATTATCAAACTCTAAGGCAAGCATATAGCCTGCCATTCGAATTTTTTTATCCGCTAATAAATCATTGGTAACTAATGCCGCTTTTCTGCGCTTCTCAATGATAATTTCACGTTGTTCAAACATATAATCAATATCTATTTCTTCTTCTATCAATTTAGCTTTGGCTTTTTCACTTTCTTCGAGCATCTCTTCGGTAATTTCCGTAGGGTACCATTCTTTCATTTGTTCGATACGTCCATAAACAGATAAATTATAGAGCTGCTCGTTCGTTAAATCAGCAAAGGGATCTACATAAGGAGCTACATGCCCTTGTAAGTCCTGCCAAGTAATAGGCAACGGCTCTTCAGCTCGTGCAAGTGATGCAAAACCGAATAATAAAATTAAAAATAAATACTTCTTCATCTCTTTCCTTAAAACTTAATACTCATCCCATCTGATAATGAGTATTTATAAATTAACCATCCTGGGATCAATGCGATAACCAGCGCACTAAGTTGGATGATTGCTAAAATACCTAAGTCATAAGAAGTTAACATATTAATATCTAAATAGAAGCCAAAATGTGCTGCTAATGGTGCTTGTAAGATGGCGAGTAAGATATAAAGCAATGCGACACCTAATAAAATACCAGAGAGACATACAAAACCAGCTTCACCAATGATTAAACCAAAAATATGTCCTGGTCTTGCACCGACAGAGCGTAATATAGCCATTTCTCGACGACGTTCATTTAAGCTCATTAAGATGATGCTTAACATGCCAAGCAAACCAACCAATACAACAAAAACGGTAACGATATTTAATGCAACTTCAGCAAGACTAAAGAATTCCCATAGTTCTTGTAACGCAATTGATGGAATAATTGCAGATAATGGCTCTTCTTTGAAGTTATTAATATAACTTTGCATACCTAGTATTGCTTGAGGTGAAGTTAAACCAATAAAAACAGCGTTAATTTTTTCTGGTTTCACTTTTAATAAGCGAGCTACACGTTGGTCCTGCGTATCTTGATGTGCTGAGTGAGCAGTATGATCATGGTCATCATGCGCTTCGTGTGCAGCATGGTCATCATGGTCGTGATCTTCATGTGATTCGTGTGCAACATGCTCTTCATGGTCGTGGTCTTCATGTGATTCGTGCGCAGCATGTCCATCATGATCTGACGGCAGTATCGTTTCTCCAGGTAACGCGCCGAAGTGGTCATGATTATCAGTATGCATCGCCGCCATTGCTTCTAAAGATACAATTAAGGTTTGATCGATCGCAGTAAAAGAAGGGGCTAAGATGGCACTAATATAAAAAGGGATATTATCATGGTGGTGACCTTCAATCTCCCCGCCGCCATGAGTAACGATAACTCGATCTCCAATCTTGTAATTTAATTTTTTTGCAACCTCTGAACCGATAACAATCGCAAAGATATCTTCGTCTATCGATCCAGATTGCACACGTAATTTTTGCTTATTGGCATAACTAAAATGATCATAAAAACTAAGGTCAGTTCCCATCACCGTATAACCTTTATGCGAGTCGCCCAGTGAGATAGGTACTGCCCAGTCTACGGCAGGGGCTTCGCTGAGTTTTTTATAGGTTTTATACTCGATAGTATTAGGAGTATTGCCAATATGAAAAACCGTACTTAATAATAATTGTGATGAAGCACCACGAGAGCCAACAATTAAATCAGTGCCTGAAATACTTTTTAAAAAGCTGTTGTTAGTTTCTGTTTTTAGCGTTTGTACACCAAGTAATAACGTAACACTAATTGCAATCGAAAACAGAGTAATAAAAAAGGTTAGTTTACGGTTAAGTAAGCTTTTAAATGCCAATGATAAAATAGCCATTATAGTGTCTCCTTAATAGCCACTTGATTAATATCTTGTAAATTCACTTGATGAGTAAAGTTGTCTTTAAGAGTGGAATCATGACTAACAAAAATAAGTGTAATCTCTTCTTTTTGGCATTCTTCAAATAATATTTTAATAAAGGCTTGGCGATGATCGTTATCCAATGCTGAAGTCGGCTCATCAGCGATAATAATCTCTGGGCTACCTAACATTGCTCTAGCAGCTGCCACGCGCTGTTGTTGTCCAACACTTAATTCATTAACACTACGTTTTAATAAGTCAGCATCGTCTAAACCTAATGCAGCTAATAAACGTGTTGCTTCTTTCTCTAAACTACCACTTCGTTTTAATGCTTTTGCTTTACGTGGTGCAGAAAAAGTACATGGCAGGGTAATATTATCGATTACGCTTAAGTAGGGGATTAAGTTAAACTGTTGAAAGATAAAGCCAATATGATTGGCTCTAAAGCTGTCCTTTTGACTCGCTGATAACTCGTCTAGTTGCTGGCCGAGTATCTCGATATCACCTGATTGCGGAGTTAATACACCTCCTAACAAATTTAATAGTGTACTTTTACCACTACCGCTAGGGCCTTGAATGAATAGGTGTTGCCCTTTTTTCACGTTTAGGCTGCTGATATCGATTATTGCTTCTTTTTGCCAAGCAAATCGTAAATTAGACAAATTGATCATTATTATCTCGCATATAAAGAGTTTTCGGAATTAAACTTCTGATTGTTACAATATAACAATACTTTTGTTACAAAGTAATCAGTTTATTCAAAGTAAAATACTTGGTTTTATATTTTTTTATAAATAGATTGATGTTTTTAACGAATGCAAATCTATGTAAGGAAATAACCTAGTTGATCAATACAAATACTGTAGAAAGCCTTAATAATCACTTTGTTTGAACTTGTATGACGTTTATACTGGTTTCTTAGCGCTTAGGTTTTCATCAACTTATCGCAAAATAACCATAAATTTATCAAACCATTGTGAGAGTATTTTATGTCAACTACCCCTTTAACTAGTGATCAAATCAATGAACTAGCTCATGCACTTTCAAGTGCGCGTAAAGATGTTCGTATTTTAGACGGTTTTCCAGGTCCTATCCCAAATACACTTGAAGAAGCATATGTCGTACAAGATCGTTGTATCGAAGCTTCTGATCAGCCAATCGTTGGTTGGAAAGTAGGAATGGTTCCACCAGAATTACGTGAAAAACTGGGTAATGAGCGAATCTTAGGTCCTGTATTTAAAGATGTACGTATTGACTTAACTGAAGCTCAATCGACTGGTGAAGCATTTGAATTACCTGTGTTTGCTGGTGGCTTTATTGCTATTGAACCTGAGTTAGTGATTGAAACAAATCAAGATATCGCACCAGGTAGCATCAATACTGCAGAGGGTGTTGAGCACTTAGTTAAAGCGGTTTATGCTGGTATTGAAATCGCAAGTAGCCCGGTTATTGATTTAAATGGTTACGGCCCAACAGCTATTGCATCAGATATCGGTAATCAATACGGTGTTATTCTAGGTACAGCTATTCCAGATTGGAAAACAGCAATCACATCAATGGAAACGAGTACAACGATTAATGATGAGCTAATTAATACTGCTGCAACAGACGGTATTTTAAATGGTCCAATGTCAGCTTTTGCATTTATGATTGAATGTTGTGCAGAGCGTGGCATTACATTACCAGCAGGCTCTCTATGTAGCTCAGGTGCAATCACAGGTGTACATGAAACACTAGTCGGTTCAACATCAACAGTTAAATTCGGTGATGTATCAACAATGAACTTTACATTAGTTGATAATAAATAATACTTTCTCACAATAGAGAAAACGATATCAAAAAGCGATCTTAGGATCGCTTTTTTTGTTTATAGCCTCAGAATAACAACACTATCCACTAGTTACTCCGGGACGGTGGGCGAATTAAGCGCCAGCTTAGTTTCATGAGCAGAGAAGCTCTGCAACTGCTTTTTTCAGTATCCTTTGTTGTTCCTTCGGGGCGGTGGGCGAATTAAGCGTCAGCTTAGTCTCCTGAGCGGAGGAGCTCTGCGACTCCTTTTTTCAGCCTCCCTTGAAGATGCTATGAATAAAACAAACCACTTCGTCAGTTACCTTACAGCATTTTACTCGATGAATTTTGTATTGGTTTTCTGGTTTGACGCAAGCAGGGAGACTAAAGTCACCGCCCCGACGAAGGATTTGATATTTTGATCTTGGGGCGGTGGCTTCAGCCTCCCTTGAAGGTGTTATGAATGAAAGAAACACTTCGCCAGTTGCCTTACTGCATTTTACTCGATGAATTTTTTTGGTTTTCTGGTTTGATGCAAGCAGGGAGGCTATGAATAAAACAAACCACTTCGTCAGTTACCTTGCTGCATTTTACTCGATGAATTTTGTATTGGTTTTCTGGTTTGACGCAAGCAGGGAGGCTAAAGCCACCGCCCCGAGTTGAAGTATTGGTTTTTGCTTTTTATGCAAGCAGGGAGACTAAAAGTCACCGCTCCAAGTAAAAGCATTAATTATTAGAAACTGTAAAGTCCTATCGATTAAACTATTTTTCAAAAATAACCGAAGTCATTAAACAAAAAAATACGCATTACACTATCGCGATATCCATCGGCCTCCGTTGCGTTTTCCTAAGCGCAATAATGTGGTTAGCAACAGCAAACAGGACGTTTGCCGTAGCCTCAGAAAGCACAGGGATGTGCTTCCTGAGGTGGTGCGTTAAAACCACATTATTGAGCTTAGATCAGAAAACAACTCGGAGTCAGTCTCTTTGCTTCTTTCTCTTCTGACAAG
>NZ_JBAKAZ010000078.1:0-9469 GCF_038155185.1 Psychromonas aquatilis | reverse complement strand
TCATTTTTCCTGCGCAAAATTTAGATCACTTATTTAATATAATTGGTATAATTAAATTTTTGTTAGATTTTTAAACATTAAAGTGACGATTCGGTGGCCGTGTTAAGCCATAAAAAAATGCTGAAAAGTGTTAATAAGTGAGATTAGGGCTGGTATGTAAATATCTTAAAACATGAAGTTAAAATTTTAACTTCATGTTTTTAAATAACTTATGTGCAATTCTTACACTAAGTTAACTATTGTCAGTCTTATTAACAATCAGTATCTTCTGCATTAACGCCTGCTTTTGCTTTTTCACAAGTGTCTTCAATTGCATTACCTAAATCTTTAGCTGATTCATTGATTTTGTCACCTGCATTATCCGCAGCTGTATCTGCATCATTTAGTGCACCATTTAGTGTATTAGTCACTTTATCACCTGCAGTATTAGCCGCTTGGCCAGCTTGATCAACCATTTCACTCATTTTATCGCTTGCAGTACCAGCAGCTTGATCGGCTTGATCGACCATTTCACTCATTTTATCACCTGCAGTATTAGCTGCTTGATCGGCTTGATCGGCAATTTCATCCATTTTATCGCTTGCTGTATCAGCTGCTTCACCTGCACTTTCAGCTATTTCATCAATCTTTTTATCTGTATTTTCAGCGATTTCATCGATTTTATCGCCCGCATCTTCTACAGCATTTTCAACACTTTCAGCTACCTTATCTGCTTTACTTTCTGGCTCATCACTACATGCAGCTAAGCTGAATACTGCGGCTAGAGAGATTAAAGGAATCGTTAAATTTTTTAATTTTATCATGGTAAAGCTCCGTAAATTAATAGGGTGGTTTAGTGGCCTAAGTTTTTATTTTAATAGAAAAAATAAAATGACCAATGGCCGAGTTATGTAAACTTCCGTGATAATCATACACGTGCTCGCTATCAAAATTCTACCTTTAAGATAAAATAAAAGTAAGCTGATATTTTCACTTTACATTTGTACACTAACTTAATGATTTAAATGTCTTTTATTTTTATTTTGGAATGAAGCTTATTTTTTTTGTATAAATATAATCAATTAATTACGGAATGAGAAAGGTTAAGTATCGTTAATTGGTCAATACATATAAAAACGGCTAAATAGATATTACGATAATCAATAGTCTTTCATAACATTGCCTTCTCTGTGTAAACTACTGAATTTAATTATATTTTTTGATTGTCATTTATTAGTTGTAGATAAAATATTGTTGTTTCGAGGGCCGATTTTTATTTCAATATGACTCGTTTATAACGCCAATCTATTTTTTAGTTGATGATAATTTTATTCACTATATATTAAAAGTATTACCTCTCTGGAAGACTTTACTATTTATATAGGGACAATAGTTGAGGATTAGAAAGGATATCCAATTTATTATGTAATAAGGAGCATTTGTGAAAGATAAAATTTTTTCTCAGGCTGATATTCATCGCTTTTGTTTTAAAACGAGCGTTATCGTACTTGCCTTTTTAATTACCTCGGTATTATCTGAATTATTAAGCTTAGCTTCTACTGAAAGCCAATTTAATGAATCAAAAAACATTGCACAGGCGCAAGTGACTTATTATGAAAGTCTCGATAAGATTGCACCAGAAGATCAAATTAATTTGGTTATCGCCCAAGCAACATTAGATTCAGCAAATCAATCTATTAATATGAATAAATCTATTGTCAAATTGAACAAGTTCATTACACATCTATGTATGTATCTATCTCCTATCTTTTTTCTAATAGGGTTATTTTTTTGGGTTAAATATCTCCCATATGTAAAAGTGCCTAATATTAAAAAAACAGATCAATAAAGCATACCATTAAATATAAAGTGCTTGGCAAAGTGGCCTCTAATGAATTATTAATTAGGGATTATAGGTTCTTATTGAAGGTGGGCTTTGAGCGCTCTGTTATAAAAAAAAGTTAATCGTAGCTGAGGTGATTACAAGATAATTTCTCTGCGGCAATCAATCACTTCTACCTTTAAAAAATGGCTTAATAACTCTGCATCATAAACCAATTGTTGTTGATCATTATGATTGAGAATATTAATTCTTCTGCCATGCTCAGTTAGTAAATTTAATTCATAACAAGGGTAATTTAATGCATGTTTTTGTTTGATTATCTTATTATTAATTTGCAATGAGACGATATGGTGTAACTTCACATCACGGTCTTTGTGATTATTGAACACGCCTGTCACTCTGTTAAAGCTGGCTCTTGTTAAAAAAGGTTTTATTAAGGCAAAGCCAAAAGTACAAATAGCGACACCAAACCCACCCACAAAGATGGCTAGATCGTATTTGGATAGGTGCAATGATTGATACATTGCAATACCTATTAAAAAGATACCGACCACGATATAAATAACACAAAATAACATCGCTGCAATAGTGGGTTGTAAATAAGCGAGGTCATCTTTAATAATCAATTTATGAGATAAGAATTTAGGGCCATACCCAAGTAAACTGCGGTTCAAGTCAACTATATAAGCGTTACTTTCGTCCATGTGGTCTCTCTTTAGGTAGACAGTAATAATTTATAATATAATACAAAAAAACCCACCGAAGTGGGTTTTTTTAATCATATTGTAAATCTTTTACTATTGGACTATTTGTAAGTTTTAATTTCACCTGATTTGATACGTGCAACAAATGATCCTAATTCTTTTTTAACCACTGGCATTAAGAAGTATAAGCCGATGATGTTAAAGATAGACATTGCAAATAAAGCAGCATCAGAGAAGTCTATAACAGCACCAAACTGGATAGTTGCTCCAATGATAACAAATACACAGAAGATAACTTTGAAAAGCAGTTCAATCGTTTTGCTTTCACCGAATAAGTAAGTCCATGCTTTTAAGCCGTAGTATGACCAAGAAATCATTGTTGAGAAAGCAAACATGATAACGGCTAGGGCTAATAAGTATTTAAATATACCAGCTGTTTCTGTAAATGAAGCTGCAGTTAGTGTTACACCTGTTAAAGAGCTTCCATCATATGGTGCTACATTTAAACCTGCAATAGTGATAACCAATGCTGTCATAGTACAAATAACAACGGTATCAACAAACGGTTCTAATAGAGATACTAAACCTTCTGTGATTGGCTCTTTTGTTTTTACTGCTGAGTGAGCAATTGCCGCTGAACCGACACCCGCTTCATTTGAGAAGGTTGCACGTTTTAAACCTTGGATTAATGCACCAATAAAGCCACCAGCAACACCAGCACCAGTAAATGCACCTTCAAAGATTGCAGCAAATGCAGAACCAACTTGACCGATATTAACAACAATAACAATAACAGCCATTGCAACATAAAGCGCAGCCATCCATGGAACAATTCTCTCTGTTACTGAAGCGATTGAAGGCATGCCTCCAACAATAACTGAAAATACAAGGGCTGCTAATATAATACCTGTCATAACGCCATATTCACTTGGAACATCAAATGCATAAGTTAACATTGCATGTGCTTGGTTCGCTTGGAACATGTTACCTGCACCTAACGTTGCTAGAATACACATAAGCGCAAAGCCAATTGCTAAAACTTTACCTAAACCGCCTAGGCCTTTTTCGCTTAATCCTCGGCTTAAGTAATACATTGGGCCACCAGAAACGACACCTGAAGGTAAAATAGTTCTATATTTTACACCAAGCGTACATTCACAAAACTTAGAAGCCATACCTAGAAGACCACATAGAATCATCCAGAAGGTCGCACCTGGACCACCAATTGCCAAGGCAACACCTACACCGGCAATATTACCAAGGCCAACGGTACCTGAAAGGGCGGTTGTTAATGCTTGAAAGTGGGATACTTCACCTTCTTCTTTAGAGTTTGGGTCTGTGTACTTACCTTTAACGATATCGATGGCCATACCTGCGCGTTTAAATTGCACAAAGCCAAAGTAAAGCGTGAAGATGAAAGCGGCTAATAATAACCAGCCTACAATTAATGGGAAGTTTGCTTCACCAACGGGGACACTTTTAAAGATTAAACCAACAAACCAACCTGTGTAGTCATTGAAGAATCCATCTACACTGCTACTAAAGTCAGCGATAGTTTGGGCGAATGAGCTTGCTTCTTCAGCAAAAGCACTGCTGCTAAATGCTAACGAGGCGCTAGCTAAAATGGGTAGTTTTTTTCTCATAATTACTTCCTTATATATTATTTGATTTAAAACAAGTTATCCTTAACTTAGATAGTCTAGAGGTTTTTAATTAGTTTGATTAACTTTTTTGTTTAGTTAATCATCACCATAGCAGTTTATTATGCTTAATTACTAGTCTTGAACAGTATTAAACACTTTTTCTTATGGTTTTGTGTAAATGAAATAATATTTTCCAGGGGCAATATTAGCTTACAACCGTTTTTTTCAAGTAAATTAGGTTTAATTTATATCATTAGTTTAGTTATATATGAATATGAAAGTGGTTGCTTTTGATTAGGCATAACATGATTTATTGAAGCGATTAAGCTTAGTTATTTTAATGCAAATGGGGGAGTTAGTATTTTCTATAAATGCGATAGTGGATCTTTATTTAATAAAATGAGTAATTAGCACTTTGCTGAAATGAGTCAATTCAAGCATAACTTTACGCTATACTTGAATTTTTCAGATTTAGTTTTTAAATGTTTTTAACTGGCTGACATTAGTCTTCCGCTAAAAAGCCACCTGTTTGGTGATTCCATAAATGCGCATAAACACCGTTTTTTGCAAGTAACTCATTGTGAGTTCCTTGTTCAATAATTTGGCCTTTATCAAGTACGATTAAGCGATCCATCGCTGCAATAGTCGACAATCTATGGGCAATGGCAATAACACTTTTGCCTTGCATTAGCTCATATAAACTTTCTTGAATTGCCGCTTCAACTTCAGAGTCTAATGCTGAGGTTGCTTCATCAAGAACTAAAATAGGAGCATCTTTTAGTAACACGCGTGAGATCGCGATACGTTGACGTTGGCCGCCTGATAGTTTGACTCCTCGCTCTCCAACCTGTGCATCGTAGCCTGTATTGCCCTCGTTATCAGTTAACGAAAGAATAAACTCATGTGCTTGCGCTTGCTTGGTGGCGTTAATCATATCTTCATCGGTTGCATCTGGTCGCCCATAAAGAATATTTTCACGAATTGAGCGATGTAGTAGAGACGTATCTTGAGTGACCATACCAATTTGTAAGCGTAGGCTTTCTTGAAGAACTTCTTTAATATCTTGCCCATCGATCAGTATTTTGCCTTGTTCAGTGTCATAAAAACGCAATAGCAGGTTAACAAGTGTTGATTTACCAGCACCTGAACGCCCAACTAAGCCAATCTTTTCACCTGCTTTAATATTAAGATTAAAGTTATTAATGACGCCTTCATTTTCACCGTAGTTGAAGCTCATCGCCTGAAAGTCGATTGTACCCTGATTTACAACCAGTGGTTTAGCATCAGGCTTGTCTGTGATGATATTAGGTTTTGCCAACGTATTCATACCATCGGTTACGGTACCAATATTTTCAAAAAGGGCACTCAGCTCATACATGATCCATTGTGACATGCCGTTTAAGCGAAGTGCTAAACTAATGGCAATTGCAATGGCACCCACAGTAATTGCCGACTGCATCCATAAAGCGATCGCTAATGCACTCATTGCAAAAGCTAAAATATAATTTGCTAGTTGAACACTGAAGTTAAGGCCTGTCACTAAGCGCATTTGTCGATAAACAGTATCAAGAAAGCTTTCCATTCCTTGCTTTGCGTACTCAGACTCTGAGTCAGTATGAGCGAATAACTTAACGGTAGATATATTAGTGTAACTGTCGACGATTCGACCTGTCATTGTCGAGCGGGCATCTGCTTGTTCTGCAGCAATGATACGCAGTCTAGGCACAAAATAGACTTGTATACAGATATAAACAACCAACCAAACTAACATGGGTACTGCTAAACGATAATCAGCTTGCGCAACCATCACTAGCATTGATATCAAGTACACGAGAATATAGACCATGACATTTAATAATTTCATGACAGTTTCACGTACCGCTAGTGCTGTTTGCATTACTTTTGTGGCAATACGACCAGCAAAGTCCTCTTGATAAAAAGAAACACTTTGTTTTAAAAGGTATCGATGTGCAAACCAGCGAATAGACATTGGGTAGTTACCCAATAATACTTGATGGATAATTAATGAGTGCAGTAAAGAGAGGGCTGGAATTAAGATTAATACCATGCCCGACATCAGTAAGAGCTTTACACCTTCCTCTTGCAATAGTGTCTCTGGGTTTTTAGTGACTAACCAATCAACGAGTTGCCCCATAAAGCCGAATAAAGAAACTTCTAAGATAGCTAACAAAGAGGTAAGTAACGTCATAAAAAACAATGCTTTTTTATAGCCTTGCGTATAGTGCATGCAAAAAGCAAAAAGTGTTTTTGGAGGCTGACTTGGCTCTTGATTATCCAGTGCAGGCACTAGACTTTCAAAAAATTTATACATGTAATGTCCTTTGTTATACTTTTTATTGGCAGAATATCTTTTAATCCAGGCAGGTTAAAATAAAGCAGATCCTAATGATTAAGATATATAAAACAAGCATTAATTACTAACTACTTTTGGTATTTGCAGATTAACTATTATTTGAAGCCTCTAACCCTACTTTATAACCCAAAATTGACAGGGTTAAATAAAGGTAATGTCCATTGAGCGCTACAAATAAACAGGCAAGACCCGTTTCGTCGCTAATTGCCTAACTGAAAGGTGGGTGTGTATATCTTTAACACTGCTCAGTTTGTGTAGCTTGTTGGTAAAGGCTTCGTACCCTTGTAAATTGGGACTAACTACTTCTAGTAAGTAATCAAAAGATCCTGACACTACATGCGCATTAATCACTTCCGGCATCTCTAATAAAGCGCTTTCAAATGATTCAATGGTATCTTCTTGGTGTCGGTTTAACCCAATCTCGACAAAAAAGGTCATGTTGATGCCTACTTTCTCTTTCTCTAAGTTAGCTTGATAGTGCTGAATAAACCCATCGTCCTCCAAACGTTTTAAGCGCCGAGCGCAAGGAGAAGGGGATAAACCTACTTTTTCAGCTAAGTCTGCCGTTGAAATACGTCCATCATGTTGTAACGTTGCTAAAATATGTCGATCAATTCTGTCCAAAACTTATCCTTGGTGGTTAGCGCTAATAATTACCTTTATATTGATTTATTAAGCTAATATTTAAATAAAATAGTCGTTTTTTGATGAGTAAAGGCGTTAATTTTAATTGATAATTCTACTTTATAATAGTAAATGTAGGAAGTTGATTAATGCAACGTACTGAAAACAGACAAATCGAACTCACTAAAACAGATGGCTTATCACCTTTACAGAAAGGGTATATTGTTATGGCTGGTGTTTTATTTATATGGTCCAGTTTTGTGTTATCTATTCGGGGGATCGGTGCTTCGCCTTTAACCGTTGCTGATGTCGCCTTATTAAGGTTTTCTGTGCCCATGCTAATCTTGATACCTTATATCCGCTCCCGCTTAGCCGTCATTAAAAAAGTTAAAGTAAGTGATATATTGTTGCTGTTATTAGGTGGTTTACCCTTTTTATTGTTAGTTTCATTGGGGGCGGCCTCTGCGCCTAGTGCTTATGTCTCTACTATTGTAACCAGTACACCTCCTTTTTTTGTTGCTGTTATATCTTATTTATTCTATCGTCAAAAGGTGTCTTTAAAACAAACCTTTACACTTTGCTTAATTGTGATTGGTGTGATGATTATGATTACTGGTGGTCGCGCTCATATTTCATCTGAAATGTTAACGGGAGTTTGTTTTTTATTGGCTGCTGGTGGCATTTGGGCATGTTATACAATTGGGCTTAAGCGAGCTGGTCTAGACGCGATTAGCCTTGCTATTATCACTTCATACTTGTCATTCTTTATTACATTTATCCTAGTGGTTTTTGGTGGACTAAATAGTAATGTTGGGCTGTTTTCATTACAACAAGCATTACCTTTTATAATAGTGCAGGGGATAGGTGTTGGTATTTTAGCGACTATCGGCTTTTCTTATGCAGTTAATAAACTAGGTCCATCGAACGCATCTGTTATGGGCGCTTTATCTCCAGGGTTAACTTCCCTGTTAGCAGTGCCCATTTATAATGAGTCATTGTCATTGATTATTATAGGTGGGATCAGTATTACGATCACGGGAGTGATTTTTTCAAGTCGAGTTTAATTCATTTTTATTTAGGGTAGTTTAACCATGTTAGAAAATTTACCAATTGTTGAAGGTGACCCATTATGGGCATTGTTAGGTCAATTTCAGGCGGATCAAAGAGAGCATAAAATAGATTTGTTAGTCGGAGTCTATAGAGATGAAACAGGCAAAACACCTGTCATGCAAGTGGTACAAAACGCAGAAAAAAAATTAGCAGAAGAAGCTGAATCTAAAGTGTATAAAATGCTTTCAGGTCATTTAGAGTTTAATGATCATGTCGCTAAGTTTTTATTAGGTGAAAGTAAAAAATTAGCAAGCCAATGTACCATTCAAACAGTGGGTGGGACGGGAGCGCTGAGAGTGGTCGGGGATTTAGTTGCTAAATTATCGCCTAACGCTGTTATTTGGAATACTGATCCCGGTTATCTTAATCACCGCCCGATTATGGAAGCAGCGGGGTTAACCGTAAAAACGTTCAGATGGGGGCATAAAGATGGTGTACTTGATTTGGAAAGCTGTTTTGCTGATTTAAAGGAAGCGAAGGAGGGTGATATTCTGTTACTTCATGGTAGTTGTCATAATCCTACAGGTGTTGATCCTACGCTAGCACAATGGCAGCAATTTGCTGATTTTTGTAAAGCTCAAAAACTCGTCCCTTTTATTGATATTGCATACCAAGGTTTTGGTGACTCTCCAGATGCCGATGCTGCAGGGCTACGTTTATTAGCAGAGCAAATGGATCTGGTGTTAGTTGCTGCAAGCTGCTCTAAAAATATGGGGCTGTATTGTGAACGAACAGGTGTGGCAATGGTAATAACAAAGGATACCTCACAGCATGTCCCGCTTCGTACCTTATTAGAGCGTATTACTCGTGGCAATTACTCTGTCCCACCTAATCATGGTGCAGCCGTTGCTAATTTATTATTCTCAGATCCAACACCTTGGTTAGCGGAACTAACTGTATATCGAGAGCGAGTAAGAAATCTAAGAGAAGCATTAGGAGAAGCTTTATCTGCAATAGGTGCACCGGCATCGTTACAGGTGATCACCCAACAAAAAGGCATGTTTTCTTTATTACCATTAAGCATACAACAAATGGACTTATTAAAAGAAAAGCATGCGATATATGGTATGCAAAATGGCAGAATAAATATAGCAGGTTTACAACAGTCTGAAGTAGCATATCTAGCCAATGCTCTCGTTGATGTACTTCAATAACTATCATTGATGTACTTCAATAACTATCATTGATGTAC
>NZ_JBAKAZ010000077.1:0-9710 GCF_038155185.1 Psychromonas aquatilis | reverse complement strand
TCTTTTACCTTAGTGCTCTCTGTGAAGCGAAGCGCTTAGTGGTTGCTTTAAAGGTTTTGGTTTTATCTTGTAACTACTTTTTAGGTTTTAACCTTAGTGTACTCTGTGAAGCGCTTAGTGGTTGCTATAAAGGTTTTTATTTTATCTCAAATCCGAACCTTACTTCTTTACATATTAAAAAAATTTAGGTCATTTATGAAATTTATTGAAACAAACATACCCGATGTAAAAATTATCGAACCACAAGTCTTTGGTGATGAAAGAGGCTTTTTTATGGAAACATTCCGTACCTCGCTTTTTAATGAACACTGCGGTGAGCGTGAATTTGTCCAAGAAAACCACAGTAAATCAAGCAAAGGGATCTTACGTGGATTACATTACCAAACTGAAAATACACAGGGTAAATTAGTACGTGTAACAAAAGGGGAAGTATTTGATGTAGCTGTTGATCTACGTAAAGATTCACCTACTTTTGGCCAATGGGCTGGTGTATTACTCTCTGAAGATAATAAACGTCAGCTTTGGGTACCTGAAGGTTTCGCTCACGGTTTTTATGTTACAACTGAAGAAGCAGAGTTCGTTTACAAATGTACTGATACTTATAACCCGAGTGCTGAAGTCTCTATTAAATGGGATGACCCTACAATTAATATTGATTGGCCTATTACTGAAAATCAGCCTCCATTATTATCAGCTAAAGATGAAAATGGATTAAGTTTTGCAGACGCTCCTAAGCTGTAATAAATGCGTATTTTTATATCGATAGTATCGCACCATCACCACGATGTGATGATTAATTTAGGCACAATTAAAGCGTTGTCTAAATACGATCAAATTACCGTGGTGTGTTGTGATAATGAACCTATTGGTAAACTAAGAAAATACTGTAAAAAATACGGCGCGCATTATATTGCAAATGATAAAGAACAAGGCTTTTCTTCAAACAACAATGCTAATTACTTGTATTGTAAATTTGAACTGGGGATGGAGGAGGATGATTACTTTATCCTTTTAAACCCGGATGTTTTTTTGACTAACAGTAATATACTAAAGCTAATTGAGACTTTAAAAGTGGGAAATATTGAATTAGGTATCCCTAATCTTTTTCTTGATAGGGAAGAGATGGTACAAGACGATAATATCCGTTTGTATCCTGCATTTACTAATTTCGTAAAAACTTATTTATTCAATGATCGTTCAACTATGGTCAATCGCAAAAAAGGGCTCTCTTCATCTGAAGCATATTGGGGGAGTGGTGCTTTCATGATACTTAAAGCTAATATTTACAATGAACTTAATGGTTTAGATGAACGTTATTACATGTATTGTGAAGATATTGACCTCAGTTTTAGGGCGAATAAAGCCGGTTTCAAGTTCCAGTATTTAGAAGGAATCAAAGCAGTACACTTTAGACAATGCTCAAGTAAGAAATTCTTAAGTAAATACTTCTTCTGGCATGTACAAAGTGTGTTTAAATATTCACTATTTAACAAACGAAATACGACTTTACATTCACGCCTTGAATATCAAAATCGTTATAAAAAAAATGATTGATATTGTATTAGCAACTTATAATGGTGAAGCTTTTATCGCTGAACAGATAAAATCAATCCAATCTAATACAGGTTATCAAACTCGGATAAATAAGATCATCGTAACAGATGATGGTTCAACAGACTGCACACAAAAAATAGTGCTTGAGTTGGCAGAAAAAGATCCTAAACTAATCTGGATCAATAATACAACTGATATACATGGACCTAAAAGTAATTTTCAATTTGGATTAAAGCAAAGTAGTGCTAATTACATCATGCTCTGTGACCAAGATGATGTTTGGTTACCCCATAAAATAGAAACGTCGATAACAGCTCTGTTAGAGGTTGAAAAAAGAACCTCACCACAAACACCATTATTAGTCTTTAGTGATAAACAGATAGTCGATGAGCAATTACAGCTTATTTGCGATAGCTATTTTACCTTAAAGAATATCAGCAAAAACTGGCATTTAAAGTTTAATCAGTTATGCCAGCAGAATGTGGTTTCAGGCTGTACTATGTTAGTTAACCGCGCACTAATTAACAAAGCTTTACCAATACCAGAGAAAGCCTATATGCATGACTGGTGGTTAGCGTTAGTCGCTCACCGTTGCGGTGAAATCGTATTCATTGACCAAGCATTAATTCAGTATCGTCAGCATAATCACAATACGATTGGTGCACAAAAAAAAACTTTTTTCTCATTGTGCAAAAAATTCATCACGCATTTAAATACATTCAAAAAAAGTCAACAAAATATAGTTAAGCAAGCTATTGTATTTAAAGAGTTTGAACAGCAAAATCGCCTATCTCCGGATACTACAATTTCCATATTGAGCTGTTTTAATGATTTACCGTTGAAAAAAAAGATAGTTTATTTTTATAATGGTAATGTGACTCGCTCTCATTTATTCGGTAGAATCGCGCTTTTGATAACGCTTTTAACAAACAAAAATTAATCGTTTTAATCAATATAAAGTATAAAATACACCCAATTAAAAATAAGTAGGATAACGATGAAAGTATTAATTACAGGGAAAGGTGGTCAGTTAGCTTGGGAATTAGAAAATCTAGTACCTCAAGATACTGAACTACTCAGTTGTTCTTCACAAGAATTAGATATCACAGATGCAACACAAGTTAATGATACTATTTTGCAGTTTAAACCGGATGTTGTTATTAATGCTGCAGCCTACACTGCTGTTGATAAAGCAGAAGTAGACACTGAATCTGCTTATGCTGTTAATGAACTGGGTAGTGAGTACTTGGCTAATGCATGTAAAAACATATCAGCTAAGCTTATTCATGTTTCAACAGACTTTGTATTTGATGGAACAAAAACAACGCCTTACCAAACCGATGATTCAGTTAATCCTATTAATGTTTATGGCGCATCAAAATTAGCCGGCGATATTAAGATCGACGATATTTTGGGTGAACAAGCAACCATTATTCGTACGGCTTGGGTTTACTCAGTGAATGGTAATAATTTTGTTAAAACCATGCTGCGTTTAATGGCAGAAAAAGATCAACTAGGTATTGTTTACGACCAAGTCGGCACTCCAACCTGGGCTAAAGGCTTAGCGGAAATGATCTGGGCGCTAATAGGCAAACAGCAACAAGAAGCAAAGCAGGATACAGGCTCTGCTCAGTTACTACATTGGACTGATGCAGGTGTGTGCTCATGGTATGACTTTGCCGTTGCCATTCAAGAGTTAGCGATTGAAAAAGGCTTACTTGATAAAGCGATACCAGTACGACCAATCCCAGCTAGCGCTTATCCAACCCCTGCAACACGCCCTAGCTTTAGCGTAATAGATAAAAGCACTACAGAGCAAGCAAGTGGCGTACAAACAGTACACTGGCGTAAACAGTTATCGACAATGATGGATGAACTGGCAGCAACAAATTAAAAGATAAGATAAAAGCAAAAGAGACAAGTAATAAGAAGCAAGTTGAAAGGGACAAGATACAGAGATTAAAACCATTACTACTAATGTATAAACAGGTAACAGGAGGGCATGACGTTTTATGCTTTTTCACATTTACCTTGTAGGTTTTATTTTTATCTTGCAGCTTACTCCTTGAAGCTTGGGCTTGTCTCTTTTCTTTGCAATCTCCAAAAGCATCACGCTTTTTAGTTGTTTAAAGAAGCGTTTTTTATCTTGAACCTTCCAATATTAAAATATTTAAAAGACTGTTTTATCGGTCTTCATAACATGAGAGAAAGAAATGGCGACTCGACATTTATTAGTAACAGGCGGCGCAGGCTTTATCGGCGCAAACTATGTATTATATTGGTTAGCAAATAACCCAGAAGACAAAGTAGTCGTGCTTGATGCACTGACTTATGCAGGTAACCGTGAAAGCCTAGCATCTGTTGAAAATAATCCTAACTTTACTTTTGCACATGGCGATATTTGCGATACTGCATTAGTAGAGTCGTTATTGAAAGAGCATGACGTTGATACTTTAGTGCACTTTGCGGCAGAGTCTCATGTTGATCGCTCAATTACTGGGCCAGATGCTTTCATCGAAACCAATATTATTGGTACTTACAGCTTATTAAAAGCAGCTAAAAAAGTATGGATTGATGAACCTAAAGCAAATGGTAAAGCACCATTGAAGCATCGTTTCCATCATGTATCAACTGATGAAGTATATGGTGAGTTAGGACCTAACGATCCAGCATTTACTGAAGAAACTGCTTATGCACCAAATTCACCTTATTCAGCATCTAAAGCGGCATCTGATCACTTAGTTCGTGCATACCACCACACTTATGGACTAGAAGTGACGACGTCGAATTGTTCAAATAACTATGGACCATACCACTTCCCTGAAAAACTAATTCCGCTGATCATTACCAATATTTTGCATGACAAGCCACTTCCAGTGTACGGCAATGGTCAGCAAATTCGTGATTGGTTATACGTAGAAGATCATGCACGTGGTATTGAGTTAGTGTTAAACAAAGGGCGTTTAGGTGAAAACTACAATATCGGTGGCCATAATGAATGGGCGAATATTGATATTGTTAAACTGGTGTGTAAATTATTGAACGAACAATTCCAAAAAAAACCTGAGTTAGCTGCGCAATACCCAGAAGCTAAAACTGCTTTAGATAATAAAGCAGAACAACTTATTACTTTTGTAGAAGATCGTGCTGGTCATGATTGGCGTTATGCTATTGATGCGACTAAAACTAATAATGAATTAGGTTATAAACCTGTAGAATCATTTGAAACCGGCATTCGTAAAAACATTGAATGGTACTTAGCTAATGAAGGTTGGTGGAAGCCATTAATTGAAGTTAACAAAAAGGTTAAATAGGGGGAATTATATGAGTGTCAAAAATGTGAAGGATATATCTCCAGTAAATAAATGTGAAATATTAGGTTGTATTGACCAAATTGAAGATGGTTTCATTACCGGCTGGGCTTGTACGGCTAAGTTTGAGGTGGTTGATATCGACTTTTATTATAACGATAGTTGCTTTGCTAAAATCAAAGCCAATATGTACAGAGAAGATTTATTGGCAAATTCTATTGGGAATGGAATGCATGCATTTAAGGTTGCTATCCCTAGAACATTATTTGAAAATAGTAAATTTAATGTTGTAGCTATAATATGGTTTAATAATGAGAAATGTAAAAAACTAGTAAAAGAGTTTTTTCTGGACGGTATTAACTCGGTAGTTAAGCAAATAAAAAATGATGAAAAAACAAGAAATTTTTTAGAGTCGGATAAGAAAAGTTCTGAAATCCAAGGTAAAATCTCTTTATGTGCTGGCGGGACAGTAACTGGTTGGTTAGGTAGCGAGACACTTGAAGTAATCCCTTATATTACTGTAAATGAAAAACCATGTTTACTATTGAGTTATAATGATAATCTAAATAATGATCAAAAGACCTCATTAACGGATATGAAGTTTGAAGCTAAGTTACCAGATATAGATTTTGATAATTTAGATATTAAGTTATATGCTATTTCATTAAAAGGCATAACCTTTATCCATTCGAAACCAATATTAGCGGGAAATGTAAGCCCTGATTCAATATCTGCAATTTTTAAAGCATTGGTTATTGCAAAACAAAAAAAATCTGTGGGGATTGTTGTATGGGAAGGGACCCATAACCCAATAGGGCGAGCACAAGTTTTATTTAATATCTTAAATGCAAATAATAGACCAGCAGTTATAATTACATATGATATAGGTTTTTCATCAAGTCCTATTTGGCAACCTTTAATTAATTCAGATTGTAAAGTTTTAATTTTGCCATGGAAAGATCGTGAAATATATAATCAGTTATTTAAAAACATTGGCTTGAATTTTGATTTGGTTTGGATATGCAAGCCTAGATTCCCATCTTTTGTACTAGCAGAGTCAATTAGCCATGATGATACAAAGTATATAGTTGATTTAGACGATAATGAAAAAGAAATGTCTTCTAGTGCTGCGGCAAGGGATAAACCTTATGGTTTACTTTCTGCGAAAATGGCTAATAACTACCTATCTAGATTACCTGTCAGAAGTGTTGCAAGTAAATCATTGGAAATTGACTTTAAGGGTTTATTAGTCCGCCATGCAAGGGCTTTGAACTCAGTAAAGAGAGTCAGACAGACAGATTTAACTAAAGAAATACGAATAGGTTTCATAGGAACCGTTAGGCCACATAAAGGAGTTGTTAAAGCAGCTAAAGCAATTAATGAACTTAATAAGCGTAAAGGGACTAAGTTTAAGTTTGTTGTTGGTGGTGTCTATGAACCTACAACAATTCGTTCTGAATTAATTAAATTAGGCTGTGAAGTACATGGTAATATTGACTCTTCTCGTTTACAAATACACTTGCAAAATTTAGATGTGATAATTACAGGTTTTCCTGATGTAAATGCAAATAAAGAAATTTTAAAATACCAGATATCCTCTAAAATTGGGGATGCATTATCTAATCAAAGAACCGTTTTAGTCCCTGAAGGCCCATCTGTTAACGATTTGGCTGGTACCCCTAGCATATATTTATTTAATAACTTTAACTTTGATCGTATTTTACTTTTAGCAGCAGAACAAAGTAGTAAAGTTGAACTTGATGAACAATTTACCTTAGGCTGGAATTATCAGCAATTTTTAAAGTTGGAGAAACTAACGGAAGATATATCACCAAAAGGTAAAAGCTTATTTAATTTAGACAAAGTTAAAAAAGTTAACAAGTATAAAAAGGTTAGTTCTGGTCGCAACGTTATATTAATCTGGAAGCAGCATGATAGTAATTTATATGGAAGAAGAGTTGATCATTTAGCTCGTTCGTTAGTTGCATCTGGAGTTCGTGTTACATGTCTAGAGTTGATATCTGATGGTCAATTTGCTAGTTATGAAAAAAATTCTTTAAGGGTAGATACTGACGCTCGGTATATAGTTGATGACTTTAGGCAAAAACGAAAAGGATTTGAGAGTCATGGTATATATTATAAAACTATGCTTGCTGATTGTACACAAACTATTAAAACTGCAATTAAGCACTTTTTAATAGAGGAAAATTTATACCCTGTCAACTCTTCCGTTGTTATGTTTCCAGCAGTTCCTGATTGGAAAGTAGTTTCAGAGTGTTTTTCTGGATATAGAGTTACTTGTGATATAGTCGACAACCAATTAGCTTGGGAAAAGAAAAAGCCATTAGAATTATTAGCTCAGTATAAATATATTATTGACTTAAGTAACCATGTAGTATTTAACTCAGAAGAAAACTGTAATTTTTTTACTAATGCAGGTTATCTTGATGAGAAAAATGTCTCCATATTACCTAATTGGTATTGTCTCCCTCCAGGCTATACTCCACCTAAACGAGAAGTTATAAGTAATGATTTAGCATATACATCTGAAAGACCATTCAAAGTTGTATATTCTGGAAATATGAACGATAGATTTGATTGGGATACTGTTTCTCGTCTTTCAAAAGAGATAGATACTCCACTAGAGGTGCATTTAATAGGGAATTGCCAGCGCCAATTAGATAAAATGTGTATCTTATTAGATGATGCATCAATCATATACCATGGACCAATGAGAGAAAGAGAATTGCTAGTGTTTATGGAAGGCTGTGACTTAGCTATTATGCCTCACATTACAGATGAGCATTCTTCTTTTATGAATCCAATGAAAGTTAATATGTATAAAGCCATTGGTTTATATTGCGTTGCCTCAACGATGCCTGGAGTTGAGTTCTCCAATGATTTAATCGAAGGCGCAGAAACATCTGATGAATTTGTTTATAAAGTCAAACAATTTGCTGAATTCAATATAGATAAGTCAAATTGTCAATTTGCGAGTGAAAAAAAGGATGAATCTTCAATAAAATACTTAAAACTATTAGAATAAAAGAGTATTCAGGAGGCAGTAATTATGAAAAAAATTATATTACATGTGGGGTTTAATAAAACGGCCACAACATCAATACAAGACTCATTAGAAAAGAATCGTGATCAATTATTAACTGAGGGTTTTCATTACCCTATATTTGAGGTTGAAAATAATTTTATTTCTAATCATTCATTACCTTTTTATACTATTTTTAGTGGTAATGTTAACACTTATCGAGATCTTATTAGGCTAGATTTAACTACAAGCGTTTTAAAGGTAAAGAAAATTTTTGAGAAACAGTTGGACAATAGTTTAGATTTTGAAAAAGTCATATTTTCAGGTGAACATATACCATTGTTAACAAAAAGTGAATTGTTAACCCTTAAAAAGAGATTGTTGAGTAAAGGTCATCAACTTGAGGTTTTATGTTATGTGCGAAAACCATATTCTTATCTTTGCTCTGAAATGCAGCAACAGATAAAAGCAAGTGATAATACGCTCGAATCTATTAGTGTGCCGATTAAATCCAATCAGGTCTTTAAGTTGAATGAAGTGTTTGGTGATGTAAAATATCTTTCTTTTGAAAAGGAATGTAAACACGTTGGTGGACCTGTAGGCAGCTTTATTAGTTACTTGGATATTGACGAGAAAAAATTTAAAATTATTTATAAAAATGAAGGTGTTGGCAATATAACGAGTCGATTTATAGCTCATTTAAATAAAAGACATCCAGTTATTATTAATAATAAACTAAACCCTAAAGGGAGGCCTAGGAATATAAGTAACTTTGACTCGAATAAATTTAAGTTAACTCCTAGAGAGCTTTCAACAATAGTAGAAACCTTAGATGTAGAGAATGCTAAGATGGGGCAGTTGTTAGGTGATACTTTTATGGATTTAAAACCCTATGAAACTATTGATAAATTTAAATTATCTAAAGAAGAAGCTAAAAAGATGTTAAAACTAGCCTTTAACAGCCCGCTTCTTACAACTGATATAATTGACTTTATTTTAAAGTATAAAGATGAAAGTTTTAATAAAAATTGGCCTGAGAAGTACCTAAAAACATTAGGGTAGATTTTAAAATGCTAAAAGAAATACTCAAAACTTTAGATGAACTAATAATTAAGAAAGTAAATGTGAAGCGCTATTACAATGACTGTTTTGATGAGTCGGTTACCTTTTGGAAAAGCAGTACAATTTTACTTTCTTTAATAATAAAAATGTTTTTTGAGTGAGCTATTAAAAATCACATTTAAAGATACAGATGACTTTTATAAGAGGGTGTAAAAATTATACCATTCTAAGTAAAAATATGATCTAATTGATTTATCTATTTATCTATTTATCTATTTATCTATTTATCTATTTATCTATTTATCTATTTATTACGACTAAAACGACTCAATATGGAGTACATAAAAAAGACAGATTTTAAAATACTTGTCTGTAAGCAAACTTCATTACAAATGAAAATGCGTTTACTAGCTTTAGCACATTTTCAATATGAACATTCACGAACCCAAATTGCTTAGTTCCTGAAAGTGAGTAGAACTAGCGTTAATAAATGGGTGAGTATCTATCTAAGCGAAGGCCTCGAAGGGGGCTGACATAAGATATGTTGACGGTTTTAATGGAAGGCTAGTACCTAGCATTTATCGTGCACTTAGTTTGGTGTTTTCATTCCTAAACTCAAATGCGGCCTAAATTCATTGTATATCAATATTGATTCATCGACGATATGCTTTAGCTCTTATAGGTTTTTGTAGTGGTCAACTAATTCCGGACATTAAATTAAGGTTTTCTTCCGCTTTCGC
>NZ_JBAKAZ010000076.1:0-10119 GCF_038155185.1 Psychromonas aquatilis | reverse complement strand
CGATTAACTATGAAAATTTACAAAGTCAGGTGTCCAGTTATACTTGACCAGAATATTTAGCCATTATAAATAATTAAAAATATGTATAGAGATATAATTGTGTCTATTAGATTAAATGCCATTAATATAATGACTGTAACCTAAACCTATCAAACAATGCTATTTCACGGTATTCAATAATTTGAAGGTCATAATATTTACAATACCTTTTGCTACTCTTCTGTTTAGTTTGTCATTAGCGCAACAGCGCATCTCCATTGAAGATGACTTGAGAATGCGAATAGGGCGATTATCAGTGCTGACTAAATGACTTCTACTGCGATATGTCTATTAACAACAATTAACGCTTACAATGTCACTCTCGTCGTCATGAGTTCAATCTATTGTACTTTAATAAATGAATTACTTTCTTTACTGGAAACCTTATTACCTTATCAAAAGGTAACGGTTTAATTTCAAGGTGAGTGACCAATAAATCGATTAACTATAATTAGCAATTACAACGCAACAGTGGGTTTCAGTAATTCAACTTTTTGACGTTAACAGGTCAATCATTTTCTTTATTGGAAATCTCATTACCTTATTAAAAGGTAACGATTTAATTACAGGTAAGTGACCAATATACTCATTAACTGTCACTGAAAATTTACAATGTGATAGTGGGTTTGAGTGATTCAACTTTTTTGAACGCCCACAAACGAAGCACTTTATTTATCTTGAACGGAAGCTTCGCAATACCGACAGATATAACATCAATAGTTAAAGATTTGTTCAAGTACCAAGAAGAATGTCATTACAGGCCAAAGTAACCTACAGCTTTAATTGCTAAGTTTAAGCAAAAAAAATAAAGGGGATATCGCGACCTTTTGGGGTATCAATTTAAAGTAGTTAGTTTGATATATAAGGGGAATGTCATTCTCTTATAGGTAACTTGAACAATGCGCTTAGTGATTACATTTACCTTTTGTTTCACGTGAAACAAAAGGGCAGTTAGTCCAACAGATTAAAATAATGACCACTACCATACTAATAATAAATTGAAGTACGCATAATATTAATTCTATTAATGAATCAGCCCATAATAAAAAACAGTAGGCCATAGAGAAAAATAATTAACACAGAACTATTATGATCAAGTGATACTTAGTGAACATGTAAAGTGTGATTATGTAAATCCTAGTCATGTAAGTATCAGGTGTACTACCATGAAAAATTGAATACTGTATTTAACTGCAAATCTATTAACCCAAACTACATAGCATCTTCTTCGTTATTTTATGGGTAGGGTAATTAAACTCTTTTTATCAGATTATATAGCCAGATTATTCAATATTTATATAGGGCAAAAAGAGGGTTTTGTAAAGTCTAGCAATGCACTTAAGAGTGTCAGGTAATACGTTTTAAAGTTAACAATGGAACCAATCAGAATTCATATTTTAAATAAAATCAATTACATTCATTGATATTGCATGAAGAGAATAAGAGCACCAGCTCGATAGTAAATTAACAACAACAAATAACGTAATAAGTAATAGTCGTGTGAAGATATTATTAACTTATGTTTCACGTGAAACACAAAAGCATATGAACAATAAAAAGCCGTTCGTTAGCATCATCAGGAAAATGAAGAGAAGCTTAATAACCTAAATAAAAGGATTAATACAACTAACATACATTGTTGTTAGGGTTTTATAGCTGAGGATATAGAAAATAGTTTTTAAAATGGAAAGTATTCAATTAAAAAACAGTAACCAGTTACTTGAAACACAATAGTATGACACATATAAATAAGGCCTTTGTTTCACGTGAAACAAAGGCCTTCAATAAGATGTTATTTATATACTTGTTGAATATAGCTCATTAACAACATCAGCAAGAATATCTACACCACGCTCAACAACATCATCAGCTTGAGCATAGTTTAAACGTAGACACTCATGAATGTGTTGCCATTCGTTATCTAAACCAGGGAAAAAGTAATGCCCAGAAACAACAATAAGGCCTTTTTCTTTTAATCGTTTATACAGCTCATGTGAACTGATAGGGAGGTCTTTAAACCATAGCCATAGAAAGAGAGCGCCTTCAGATTTATGGATCCTAAAGTTACTATTAGGTATTTTCTCTGTAAGTAATTTAATTGCACGTTGTGATTTTTCATAATAAAAAGGTTTAATAATGTCATTACTGATTTTAATAATCTCTTTATTTTTAACCAGTGGTAATGCTATTTCTGGTCCAATACCACCCGGAGATAGCGCCATAATGCCTGACAAGTTTGACATCGCCTTAGTGATTTCTGTATTGGCAATTACAATCCCACAACGAGCACCTGGCAGCCCAAACTTAGATAAACTTAAACATAGAATAGTATTGTCATTGAAGTGTGGTTTAACATCTTCAAAAATAATATTTGGAAATGGTGTGCCATAAGCATTATCAATAATTAAAGGAATATTATGCGATTTAGCTAAGCGGTCTAGCTTTTCAATTTCTTGATCAGTGAGAACATTACCGGTTGGGTTCGTTGGTCTAGAAACACAAATAGCACCAATATCATCGCCAATTTCAAGAGCATCAAAGTCAACATTATATTTAAATTGTTGGTTATCTAACTCAGTTATACGAGGTTTGACTCCGATAAATGTATCTTCAGATAAACTTGCATCTGCATATCCGATATATTCAGGTGCTAATGGGAAGAGTATTTTCTTTTTTCTGCCGTTATCAAACTCACCAGAAAGTAAATTAAACAAATAGAAAAATGCACTTTGGCTGCCATTGGTAAGCATTATATTTTCAGCGGTTAAATTCCAATTATAAAGATCGTTAAACATTTCAACTAAAGCGGCGATAAATGCATCTTTACCTTTAGGGCCATCATAGTTTGCTAACGTATCAATTAACTTACCTTGTTCGAGTAATGTAGCCATTAACTCTGTAAAACGTTCGTTTAACTTTGGTATTGTCGCAGGATTTCCTCCCCCTAACATAAGTATATCATCACCTCCTTTTACCCCTGCATTTAGATCATCCATCAGCTCAGTGATACCTGAATGTTTAGAGAATTTATTTCCAAATAGTGAATAGGGCATATTGTAAATCCAATTTAAGTTAATAGTAGGGAGGTTAATGTTTCATATGAAACACAGAATATTTATAAAAATTTGCATTATTATTCCTCGTTAAGGAATTTTTCAATAATACCAATTATATTAAATAAGTGATCTAAATTTTGCGCAGGAAAAATGACTGAGTTCAAGGCGTAATTTGAGTTAAATAGTTGTTCTATTTACGAAAATTACAACGAAGAAATAAGTTATTTTAACAAGTAAAATAGATCAGTTAATTAGTGTGATTGGTATAATACTCTTTCAGCTGTTTATGAGCAATTGATGCAATTTGAAATAGTGGTGAAAAATGAGTGTGTAATGATGTTTCACGTGAAACAAAAAAGCTCAGTAAAATTGAGCTTTTTATAATGACGATAAAATTTATCTAGTAAAGTCTATAGAACAGAAACATCTGCAACTTGTAAGAATAAATTACGCAAGCGGTTTAAAAGTGCTAAACGGTTATTTTTTACCGCTAAATCATCAGCCATTACCATAACTGAATCGAAAAAATCGTCTACAGGCGATTTTAAGCTAGCTAACTCGAACAATGCAGACTCGTAGTCTCCCTTCTCAAATAAAGGGCTTAGATTGCATTCTAGAGCCTCTAAAATCTCAGAAAGTGACTTTTCAGCACCATTTTCTAGTAAATTAACGTCGATATCATTGCTAATATCATCTTTTACTTTCGCTAGGATATTACTAATACGTTTATTTGCAGCAGCAATTGGCGCAGCTTCTGGTAAAGTTTGGAACTTAGCAACAGCTTTAATACGTTTTTCAAATTCAACTGGCTTAGTAGGACGACGCTCTAAAACAGATTGAATTAACTCAACAGAATAACCTGCCGCTTGATAAGTCGCACGGAATCGAGCAAATAAGAAGTCAACAACATCGTTAACGACATTATCATTTGTTAATTTTTCTGCGTATTCAGATTTTGCAATTTCAACTAGTTCAACAATATCCAGGTCTAAATTTTTATCTGTAATAATACGTAATAAACCAATCGCAGCACGACGTAAAGCAAATGGGTCTTTATCGCCTTTAGGTGCTTGACCAATACCAAAGATACCAACTAGTGAATCTAATTTATCAGCTAATGAAACAGCACAAGCCACTAATGAAGTTGGTAATTTATCACCAGCAAAGCGTGGTAGATATTGCTCATTTAAAGCCACAGCCACTTCTTCGTTCTCACCATCAAAGCGAGCATAGTACATGCCCATTACGCCTTGTACGTCAGGGAATTCCATTACCATTTCAGACATTAAATCAGTTTTAGATAACAAACCAGCACGCTGAGCATGTTCAGGGTTAGCTTCTATTTTAACCGCAACTTTCTCAGCAATCGCACTGATTCGCTCTGATTTTTCTTTTAATGTACCTAATTGTTTTTGGAACAATACACTTGATAAAGAATCTAAACGACTTTCTAGAGTTTTCTTTTTATCTGTTTCAAAAAAGAACTCTGCATCAGCTAAACGAGGACGAACTACTTTTTCATTACCAGAAATGACTTGAACTGGATCACGACTTACAATGTTTGAAACAAAAATAAATCGAGGTAATAGTTTTCCATCTTTATCTAGTACAGGGAAGTATTTTTGATTATCTTTCATTGTATAGATAAGTGCTTCAGAAGGGACCTCTAAAAACTTATCTTCAAAAGAACCGACTAACGTAACAGGCCATTCAACTAATGAAGTAACTTCTTCTAATAGCTCTTCATCGATAGCAGCAATACCATTTTCATGTGCAGCAACAGCTTCTACTTGCTCACGGATAATGGCTTTACGACGTTCATAATCAACAATAACTTTACCTGAATCATCAAGTAATGATTGGTAATCATCAGCATGTTTTAGTACTAATTCAGCATCGCCCATGAAACGGTGACCACGAATCACGCGATCTGAAGCAACACCTAATAGTTCACCTTGAATTAATTTGCTGCCAAACAACATAGTTACTGTGTGTACTGGACGAATAAATTGTGTGCTTGCACTACCCCAACGCATTGGTTTTGCAATGGGTAGTTTAGTTAATGCTGTCGCTGCAATACCAGGAATTAAAGTATTAACGTCTTGACCTATAACTGCAGATTTAAATAGTAACCACTCACCTTTATCGGTCACTAGTCGCTCAGCTTGATCAACAGTAATACCGTTAGAGCGAGCCCAGCCTTCAGCAGCTTTAGTTGCATTACCGCTTTCGTCAAATGCAACATTAACAGCAGGACCGCGTTTCTCTACGACTTTATCAGCTTGTGTAGCTGATAAGTTAGATACCACGACAGCTAAACGTCTTGGTGAAGCTAACCACTCAACTTTATCGAAAGTTAACTCTGCTTTATTTAATTCTGCTTCGATATTGCTAGCAAATGACTCTGCAAGTTTACGAAGTGATTTTGGTGGTAACTCTTCAGTCCCCAACTCAATCAGTAAATTTTCTTGTGACATGAAACTTGCCTCTACTTATCTAAATTTTTACAAAGTGGGAAACCAAGTGCTTCGCGTTTCGCGTAATAAGCCTCTGCAACCGCTTTTGATAATGCTCTTACACGTAAGATGTAACGTTGACGCTCAGTAACAGAAATAGCATGACGAGCATCTAACAAGTTAAATACGTGGGATGCTTTCATAACTTGTTCATAAGCAGGAAGAGGTAAACCAGATTCAATTAAACCTTGGCTGTCTTTTTCACATTGGTCAAACTGGCCAAATAGGGCATCAACATCAGCATGCTCAAAGTTATAAGTAGATTGTTCAACTTCATTTTGATGGAAAATATCACCGTAAGTCACTTTACCCATTGGACCATTTGTCCAAATTAGGTCATAAATGCTGTCTACACCTTGAATGTACATTGCAAGACGTTCAAGACCATAAGTGATCTCACCAGTAACAGGTGAACACTCAAGCCCACCAACTTGTTGGAAGTAAGTAAACTGAGTCACTTCCATTCCATTCAACCAAATTTCCCAACCTAGGCCCCAAGCACCTAATGTTGGTGACTCCCAGTTGTCTTCAACAAAACGGATGTCATGGATAGATGTGTCAATACCAATCTCTTCAAGCGACTGTAAGTACAGTTCTTGAATATTTTTTGGAGAAGGTTTTAAAACAACCTGGAATTGGTAGTAGTGTTGTAAACGGTTAGGGTTTTCACCATAACGACCATCAGTAGGGCGACGGCATGGTTGTACATAAGCACTACTCATTGGCTCTGGACCAATTGAACGTAAAAAAGTTTGTGGGTGGAATGTTCCAGCCCCGACTTCCATATCAAGAGGTTGTACAATTGCACAGCCTTGTCGAGCCCAAAAATCTTGCAATGCAAGAATTAGCCCTTGGAATGTTTTTGTATCGAATTTTTGCATGATTTAGGCTTCGAGTTGGTTATAAAAAATGAAATCCATTATACCTATTGGCAACAATTATACCAATGGCAATACATTGTATAGGTTAACTTTACAGGGTTTTAACATAAAATAATAACTAGGACTGAATCCACCAGCAAACACTTTATCGAGATAAAGTGTTAAGTTATAAATATTAGCTTTTATGTAAAAACTGATTTAATAATATACAATACATAAAGCAAAATGTAAGTAAACACTCACACTCAAAAAGTAATCCTATAAATATGCACAATAATTTAAAAGAAAGTGACCTATATACTCCGATCAAACAGTTTTTAACTAACCTTGGTTATCAGGTTAAAGGAGAAATAAAGTCATGTGACATTGTTGCCATAAAAGACGATGAGGTTATTATTATAGAGTTAAAGTTAACACTTAATATAACACTGCTATTGCAGTCAATTGATCGATTTAGCTTAGCTGATATTGTCTATATTGCGATTCCTAAACAATCAGCCATTTATAAAAAGAAACAAAAACAAGTTAAAAAGCTAGTTGCTCGACTAGGACTAGGATTAATGGTTGTAGATATACAAAAAGAGCATGCCTACGTAGAAGTCATTCGAGATCCAAAAGAATACACACCACAAAAAAACAAACGCAAACAGAAAGCTTTATTGAAAGAGTTTCATCAACGACAAGGTGATACACAAAAAGGGGGCTCAACAACACGTAAAGCTGGTTTAACAGCATACCGCCAACGTTCTATACGAATAGCTGAGTATATGAAGACGCTAAGCTCTTGTACCGGTATGCAAGTAAACAAAGCAATACAGGAGCCGCAAGCCACACAGTTTTTATACAATAATCATTACGGTTGGTTTAATAAAGTATCAAGAGGTGTTTATGCTTTATCAGAAAAAGGAAAAACAGAACTGGTTGAGTGGCAGCAAAAAGATATCGTTGCCACTCAATAAAGACTAAAAATAATGGAAAAGGGAAAGTTTTGCCACTGCATCTTCAACATGCCACTGTTGATAACGTAATTTGCCACGTAATGCCCAATTACGGCTTAAAGACCAGTTCCAATCTAAATCTGCATTATAATGATAGTTCACATCGGTATCAGCCAAATAGATAATATTCCCGGTTAACATAGCTTTATGATCTGGATTGACCTGCCAAATAGCACCTAGTTTAGAGCCTAAACCAAATACTATACGGTTATCTGTAATATCACCGCCATTGACCTCAATTGAACCCAATGCATAAGCTTGTAGCGTGTTAGGATTACCAATGGTTTTCCCATATCCTCCCTGGGTAAAAAACCGATTACTTTGTTTAATTAGATCTGGTTGGCGATCGAAACCTACTTGAATATTCCAAGACCAACTATCAAAAATGCGATTATCTGCAGGAATCGCGATCGCATCAATCAGGTATAGTTGCTCTAGTCTAGTATGCCCCGAGTCCTTGATACTGGCTTCCACATCAAAAAAGCTAATTTGAGCGCCAGGAATATAACCCGCTGATTTATCTAATAGATCATGATAAGCCAAACGATAAGATAAGCTCGTATTATAATCATACTCATTACTGAAGGTAGTTGATAACCCTAATCGTGAAGAAGCATGCCCTAACTCAGGCGAAATCGCTGGTTTTTCTGGTTGAGTGTAAGGGGAGCTAACTTTTAACTTACTACGCGCTATAAGCAACTTTGTTGAACGTGGTGCAACGACTTTTCTATCTAACCCTTTATTATAAAAGTCATAGTTTAGCCATTCATAAGCTATCTCCAAGATAGCAGCTTGATCAGACTCACTACGCTCACTAATATCGGGTGTTTCACCTATCGTAAATTTTCTTGCAATGGCTAAGTCTTGATCTGAAAGTTGTTCCGAATAATGAAACAATTTAGTACCAAATGCCGGTCGATAGTTAGGATCTTGTAGGAGTCCATTCTCTCTTAATACAGCAACAGTATCAGCAGGAATAGCATGCATATTAAAAGAAGCCGTTAAATCTAGATTTTCACGAGCTAGCTGTAATAACGAAAGCAATTGGTATGAACAATTTTCATCGATAAAGAAATAATCAAAATAAACCGATTGTAACTCCCAGAGGTGTAACAATACTTTTTCAACTTCTTTATCATCAAGATTTAACTTATATTCCCATATATCACGTGACTCTAAGTCATTATATTCCCTTACTTTTCGGTAATACGGCATCAGAGAGTAACGACCTGGGTATGACCCAACTAGCCCATTAAAAGCATACATAGCTGCATTATCTTCTGGATCAGGATCAGCGGCAAAGTTAACAGCAAAAGCAACAAGCTCTTTATTACGCGTTTGATCTTTGGCATCAATTCTTAATAGGGTGTGTCCAAACATTGAAGACGGGTTATTCATAAAGGCTGTCGGAAAAACAAGAGTAATACCTTCAGGATCAATCACTGTTTTCCACTCTTGTAACTCAGGGCAATTTAACTCCCCCCAGTGATTATCAACCTTACTTTTTAACCATGTAAAACGAGCGGGGAACTGACAAATAAATGTTTGTTTTTGTTGTTCTGTTAAGTTTTTACCATTAAAGGCATCTAGGGTTGCTTGTAACTCTGCTGCGGGGTTGGTTTTACCATCAGAAGCAATAAAAAAACTATCTTCATCGACCTCACTTTCCCAACCACCAAAAAAGTTACTATGATAGTGACCTAACTGTAACCAGTAATTTTCTTTAGCAATACTTTTTAATGGAAAGCTGCTATTTGCAAATAGGGAATGGGATACCAAACAAAGTATAAAAATGATTAATTTATTCATAGCCAGTAAACAAAAAGCCCCCGAAGGAGCTTTATTCTCAAAGATGAAAGAGTTTAAGAAAGCTCATATGAAGCAAGTTGTGCATCATTTGAGATTAGAGTGTTTAGGTTTTCTAACACATCTTGAGAAGTTACATTTTCAGATGTAAATACATCAGAGAAATGTGCTTGTGCAACTTGATTAAATGTTGCTTGGTCAGCAGCTGGTACGCCCCATACTTCAGCCAGTGTAGATAATGTTTCACCTTCACCTTTAGACATATCACGCGCTAAATTATCCATATTTCCATCGATGAATAAAGAAACTTTAGCGGCAGCAGTTACTGTACCAGAACCATCACAACCTAATGTACCAAATGTGATACCAAAAGTTTGGTTACCTGAAGTACCATTTGTAGTTGCACCTAAGACTTTAAATAATTTACCGTCTTGGCCACTCATTACCATTGAACCCAAACCACAACCAATATCTGGGTCAGCCATTGCATTAGTAAAAGGTAATACAGCGAGTGCAGCTATAGCGATTAATTTTTTCATAAGTAAGTCCTTTAATAAAATGAATAATAAATTGCTTTTCTTAATGTTTTTCATATTTCATTGTCATGTGTATGACAATTAAACGATAACATAATATATAGAGTACACCTATTTAGAAATTTAAAACATAGACAATATTTGATCTCTATAAGCAAAATAACATAATAAAAACAGTTAAATAACAGCCGGAATATACGTTTTAAACGTAGGGGATAGCATACAATTTGGTATAATACCAATTCCGTTAATTAAGTTTCCAAATTTGTCCAATCTCGATAGCACAG
>NZ_JBAKAZ010000075.1:0-10132 GCF_038155185.1 Psychromonas aquatilis | reverse complement strand
CAATGATTTAACACCGATTAACTATGAAAATTTACAAAGTCAGGTGTCCAGTTATGCTTGACCAGAATACCGTGCTACAAGTAATTCTTCGATATCTCGAAAGCTAAGTATAAAACAATGATAAAGCCAAACTGTATGGCTAATAATTTGTGCTGGATAACGATAACCAGCGCAGATATTGAAATTTTTCATGCATTGATTATCGTATGTTTGTTGAAAGTTGCTTTAACTTGACAGTATCTTTTTGAGTAGTACTGATGAAGTGAGGTAATAAAAAATACTAGAAATAAAGTAGATGCCACAAAACGGCCAAAAATTTTATCTATCAAATGATAGAAATAAAAAAACTAAGCACAAGTAATTGGTTTTAAAGTAGTAATACTTGGATCGGGAATCGAACCTGCATCATCAACTTGGAAGGCTTACTCTCAAATTACACCAACCAATTAAAAAAACAAAATCTTTTTAAAACAATCAGTTAACCATAAAATATCAATACCGCTTAACCACAACAATAACGATCATTTAAATTCTCAAATAACAAAATCACTGAGCTTTGCTGTTGAAAAAATTCAATGTGCGAAATTTGATTTATAACTTTTTAAGCTGTTGTAGCATTCCTGAAAATATACTTTCTGATATATGTTAAAGAAACTTCTCGTTTAGACTTAGTAATATTATAAGTAAACATAGCAATATAATAGAGTGTAATACTTTCGAATATAAAGATATTATCCACTCGCCAACGTCGTAAAAAGGTAACCTCTTTTGATTACAGTTAATAGCACCTATAATCGAAACTAGATACTAAAGCATCGCTATACTACTACAATCCTCCTTAGCATTTTAATTGAGTTTTCAAAAATCGGCTCTGATATATGCTCCGGAAAATCTTTAGGAAGCTTACCTTTGAGTTGAAGAATAGCTTCTGGAAGTTGCTCTTTTAGATCAGTTAAAATCGCTTGCATCTTAGCTTGGCTAAAGTTGATTGCTTTAGCTGTATCAAGAAAGTGGCGAGGTAAAATTTTGTGTATGTCATACTTTTTTCCCTTGGTCGCTTTCAATCCCATTGCGAGTTTTAACTGTCTGATATTTAGCCCTCGCCCTCCAAGAATAGGGTAAGCAGATAAAATATCATAAAACGGGGTTAGCCTATAGCTCCCACCTTTCTCTATAAAAATAGAAAAGTTTTTAGCATGCCCATCCGTAGCACCAATGACCCATTGAAATACCTGAAATCTCATAAAGTTATATTGATCTTCAAGTGCATTACTAGATCCCATTAACAGTTCCATTATTTCAGCGATTCCAGGCCCTCCATGGGATTCATATTTAATCGATGAAGGCTTTCCAAATACTTGACAGATATCTTCCTGGGGTAAGCGTAACAGGCCTGTTTTATCTCTATTCCAGCGCCTATCAAAACGCTCTACAGCCAACGCCTTAAGATTCTTAGTTTTTATTATTTCTACATTTGGAACTTTAAAACCAAGCTCTCTAGCAAGCTCAATACAAAGATACTCATTTTCTACACTATCCTTTAGATCCAACGTCGCATTGGCTTGCTCTATTTCTCCTATGGGTAATTTTATTATGTGTGTAGTCGGCGTATTACCTTTAGGAATACACCACTTCCCATCCAATAAAAGAAGTGCTGTTTTCTCTTGTACTCCAGCAACCGATATTCTGAAATCATCATCTTGCTCTATCATGCCTAAAGGTATCTCTGACTTATAGGCGGAAAGTACTGCTTCAAGTTTTTGCTCTTCTAGTACTTCGTAGAGGATAGGCTCACTTTGGTAAGGTTGCTCAGGAGATAATAGTGCTATAGCACCAACACTATCTTTACCTACTTCTTTGAGAAGATCGAAGGGTTGCTTAGACGCTGCTTTGTATCTTGTAACTATTCTTTCCCTAACCTTAGTGCTATCAGGTAAAAGATTATCAAAATAGTTAATTACTGCATCTGAAGTAATAGAGGGTAGTTGCAGCTTTAACGATAATGATAATGGCCGAGCTTTGTCATTACTTATCCAACTTCTGTCATATTGGAATGAATGAGCACCATTCGATAATTTCTTTAGGCTACCTACAAGCTCTCCATTCATATATGCGATTAATTCCTGCATTACCAGTCCTCATCATTACTATGCTGTTTTTTATTTTTATCTTCAACACTTAGCGTTAAATTCATAGCCTGAAGTAATTTAAAAAAAGTTGAAAGTTTTGTGTTATCGGGATTATTTTCAAAGTTGGAGATAGTTCCTTGCTTTATTCCAACTCTTTTAGCTAGATCTGCTTGGGTCCAGTTATTTGTTTGCCTGATAAGAAGCATCAAATCAGCAAGTTGTTTCGGACTATATACCATGCCACAGTTCCTTATAATTTTAGAAAACACAAAGGGATATATAATGATACCCTCTCAAGGGGATATATACAATAATATCCCTTTAAGGGGATACATAAAACAATATCCTTTTAAGAGGATATATAAAGCAATATCTTTTAAGAAATAAATAAACAGACATTGATACTCATTTATTTAATGAAACTTTCATACGAAAATACCACTATAACTTTATTAAAACTGGAGTATAAATAAATTATGTTGAAGGAGCCCCTTTCTAGCCACAGTAAACTTGGAGAAACATACAATAGGGTCAGTCTTGTTTTGTGCCGTAATCATTTCAATTGTTCAGCGAAAGTGTTATTTGATGTTGGTAATGAAAAATATAGATAGAGGTTAAAGCGTGAAGCAGGAATAGGGAAAGTAGTCATTGGCACAAATTAGCCAAAAATATATTTTTATTGAATGCCAGATACAAAAAAACCAAGCATAATAGCTTGGTTTTAACGTTTATTTTCACAAGGAAAACTTGGAGCGGGCAGCGGGAATCGAACCCGCATCATCAGCTTGGAAGGCTTAACCTTAAATTATCGCAACCTACTAAAAAACAACAAATTGCTTTTAAAACAACAAGTTAAAGTCAATCCTACAACACCATTTAAACCCAGTTTTGACCACTTTAAATGGTCAAAATTAATTTTTTGGCCACCATTTGGCCACATCAATTACAACATTTTTTATTTTACAGTTGAAAATTTACTGAGCTTTATAGTTGAAAAAATTCAACTATATGTACCACTAAAGTGTTCTTCACCAAGTTAAAATACTCAAAAAATAAAATAAATAATCGATTTTACTGAGCTTTGTAGTTGAAATAATTCAACTTTATGTATCACTAAAGTCTTCTTCTCTAGATTAAAATACGCATAAAATAAACAATCGATATTACTGAGCTTTATCGTTGAAATAATTCAACTATATTGTTGTAAAACCCGTCATAAAAAGTGTTAATCAGCTTTTTCCTTTCAACTTATTAACCATTTCATTAATCAATTTGTACCTAATTTCCCGTAAAATCCTTACTTCTCCAACCTAATGTGGGGTATCAGATAACTCTTCAACATGAAATTATAAAATAGAACTATTTCTCAATGAACATATAAAAAAAAGACCCTATTCACTGATTGTGAATAGGGTCTTAATCGAACTTACAAAGTAAAGATCTAATCAGCTATTTATCAGAATAAATCTAATATCATGTTTTCATTATCTTCATGGCCCCAATCTGTAGACAGAGCAGGATACTTATCAAAAATTTTTATCAGATCTTTTTTTTGATTAGGTACTGAAGTACAACTAACAGAATAAAATGGATGATTTTTATCATTTTTATTGAAAAATGATAGATTATACTTTCCATCATCAGTTTTTGTCAGTGCGGTATACATCTCATGAAAAGTAGTAACATCCTTTACTTTTAGTTTATTTAAAATATTAAGATTAGCTGTGAAAGCACCACTGAATTCTATAGATGATAAGCAATTTAATTTAAATATCTTAGCGCATACCACGTGTTCTGACATTGAACAAAACATCAAAAAACCATTATTAAAAAGCAGAAAAACTTGTTCTTGGTGTTTAATTTCAGATAATTTAATATACGAAGAAACTTCTTTTTTTAATTTGTACGCATTAACAAAAAAATCAATCTCACTTTCGGTTTTAATCACTTTTTTTTGTAAAAACTCATCAGCTCCGGTTGTAGTAAATGAGTAAGCACAACACTCTGTTTTGATAACAAGATTGTTAAATTGAGAAGAAATATTGATAAATTCATCATGGCTTTCATTAGTGATTTTGTGAACAGTTGCATATGTGCGTTCATCCATAAAAAAATCAATATCTAAGATTCCTTGATAAGCCAAGTCTTTTAGGAAAATATCTCCATCTCTTTGTATTTTCATTTTAACTAGATTAGGGGTTTCTGGTGTAGAGCTGACTTGTACTGCTTCAAGTGGTTTTTCCTTATCTAAATCATAAAGAAGTTGGCTAAAATTAGCTCTCGGTATAGATGTAAATGTATTAAGCTTAGATTTTTCTAGGTATTCTATATGAACTTTTTCTGCTTCACTGCTTTTTATTAGACGATAACAATTCAGATCTGAAAAAGTCACCTCACATGCACCTCCATTAGAATAGGTCAACACAATTTCAATATCTTGAGTTCCATGGCACATTGAGATTGCATCAGCAACTGCATCAGCTGGTAATGAAAAAGCATCACAATTGATATACTCGTCAACTGTTAGTGTTTCAATTTCAAAACAACTCATTTCTGATTTATTACCAACTACAATCTGTAGTTTTCCCTCGTTAACTAGGTGAAAATAAGCTTTTTTCAAAGCATCATTTTTTTTATCTGCCGCTTTAAGAGCAGTACTAATTGCTTTTGCAATTGGTCGCTTGAACTTTATATTAGCTTGCATATACTAATTCCTTATTTAAGATTAATCGGAAACTTAGTATTACTAAAAAAAAATGCTCATGTGACGATTAACTACCCCTCTAGGAGGGTGGTTAATCGTCACGTTGAATATTTCCAGCTATTTTTTGATAATTTTTACATTAAGCTAAAAATATTACGATATAACGCTATTAATTTTCTAATAGAGAATGTTTTTAATGCAAGATTGACTTCTAATCGACTTTTTCCTGAAGCAATATGCTCTATAGATAACTCTTCATCGCGAATAAAGAAAGCTTTTCTAATAAACTCCTCTTGTTTATTGCTTGATGTGTTTTTATTCTTAAAAAGAGTAAAAGTACAGTTGAATATTTTAAACTCAGATAGGGAAAATAATTTACGATATTCTGCCGCAATCTTTTGATTACATTTAACATTAAAACTATTCCTATCCGTATTAAAGTTTATCAACCATTTTTTTATCAATTTAAGAGTAGGCTTTGTGAAATGAAAAGGAGGATTATTCCGATATAATAATAGTTTTATCTGACTAAGCTCTTGCCAGCTAATTTGATTTACCTCACTAGTCGACTCTATATAACCCTTTATCAACACATCAAAAAAAGAAATAGATTTATTAACCTCATTCATTTCCAATACATTTTTCCAATTAAGTTCTATCGAGTCATAAATATCTTCTTTTAACCAAGAGAGTTGATTATTTATATTCAAAGCCATCTCATTCACTCTAGTTATTAACAAAGACGCCGACCTGTGCATGTTGCTCTGAGAGCAGTCAGGCAAGTTTTTCAATAATGAATTAATTCTCCTAGAGATATCATTTGATCCCGCTTTTAAACCTAATATATATCGTAACATTGCCTTAGAATATATTTTTCTTGGTTCTAAAAAGTACCCACATAACCATTCATGGCCATGTAAATAACTTTTTCTGGTTGTCTCAAAATGACTATGTCCAATCTGTTCACTTATTTGGTCTAAAGCAAGTTGCGAGTTTATATACTCTATAGGTCGGCCTTCAAACCAATACGAAAATTTCTTGTCAATGAAATCTAGTTGTAATAGTTCTCTGAGATATGGACAATCAGATGTGTTTTCAAAAGAAGCAAACTTAGTTAATAACTGATTCGTCGACACAAAAGCAAAACTATGTCTCAGAAGATGAAGTCGCCCGCGTTCTCCACAAACAACTTTAATTGCACGGGTGACTGGTAGTAAATAATGTTGCTCACGTACAGAACTTTTCTCTCCAGCGAAGCAAAGTAAAGGTTCATCCCAGGCAACATTCTTTTTAAAATCTAGCAATGTCCATAATAACTGAGATTGATATTCCGGTAGTTGCATATACACTATTCTAGATTTACCGTTTTTTGTTCTTCCCTCTTTTGTATTCTTTATATATATACGAAATAAATTCCCTTTCGGCCTTACAGACATAACATCAAACACACGTAATCGAATTATTTCCCCCCTTCTCAATCCAGCATGAAATCCGAAAATTGCAGCAAGCATTGAAAATTTTTTCTGTAAACTATTTTCAGGTATTTCCTTAGCGAGTAATGATAATATATGTTGGAATTCTTTAGCTGTAACAAAATTAGCATCCGTATTGCCAGGTCGATGTACAGACTTAAAAGCATCAATATCTAGTGCATCAGTTAGTTCATACTCAGCCATAAACTTTAAGAAATAAAGGATATAGACTCTCACATTATCAGACTCTACATTGTCATAAAATGACCTTGCCCAAGCATTCAAATCATCCTCATTCATCGCACATTCAAAACTTAAAGGGTTTTGTTTGAGGTATTTAAGTCCATTTGTGTAGGTCTCCATGGTTGAGTTCTCTAAATTAGATTTTTTTACACCACCGAACTCGATTAACTCTAATAGAAAAAAATAATATAATTGAGGTAATATATTATCCTGATTCCAGACCACATCATCATCTTTTAACTGCTCTAATAACCTTTTAGTTCCTTTCTTTTTGTGCTCTGCTAACAATTTTTTGTGAGGCCATTTATCATTATCTATAGGCTTAATTGATAACTTAAATGACGTTGCGAAAATACTATTGGCATTATTCTTTTTAACTCCTTTATTGGCAGTATTGTTAATAGCAAAGTACCGCTCTTTTTTTATAGCAGATTGCCTATTAGGATTAATAAAGTCATCCAATAAAAATTGAGGTAATTTTTTATCCCAATGGCAAGCGACTATTTTCATTAATAGTTGATCTGTTATTTTTTGAAAATAAAAAGGAGCGAAGGATAAGTAGTTGAAAATGCTTGTTCGGAGCTCACTTATACTATTAGGGAAATTAATATTTTCATAATAATTAACTAACAACCGATAGCACAGTGGTGAAAGTCGATATCTTGCATATTTATTAATTTCATCACTAACATTTAAGGTAATAGGAAAGTAAATGTTTGAGTATTTTTCAGTAACTTCTAGCACATCAGGATGTGACAATATATAAAATAATGACGCCATTGAAAGAGGTGCAGTTTCTAAAAGCAAAGAAATCGCAATAGTTGCACTATCGACTTCAAAGGCACTCCTGACTTTATCTTCGAGTAATTCCTGATGAATAACATTCAAATGACTTGCACTTTGGGACTCAGAGCGCATGCTCTGATACCATTTATTTTCCTCATCTTGTAGCACTCTTTTCTCAGGAGTAGGAATAGACCACTGCAAACCTTCTGATAAATATAGAATGATATCTAATACTGCTAATTTATACTCTCTGCGCTTACCAGTTGAAATCTTGTTTATTTTCTTATTGATGCTAGTGCGCATTGAAGTGGTCAATTTAGCTGAACTTGCACTTTGTATATCACTCCAATGAGCCAAAACCCATTTAAGTGATATTGCATTCGACTTCCTATCCATTCGACTGCTAAGCCAAGTATCGATTTCCATATATACAATCATAAATCAAATAGCTCCATTTTAAAGATAGAAGGTAATTGATTTAATACTTGTAACGTTTTTACTTCTTCAGATTGAAATATATTTACGACGCCAGCATGCTCCCCATGCTCATAATGTCCCATAATTCGGTCAATTAAATGATTAGGTAAATTTAATTCTAATAACGTTTGAGAAAAAACTTTTCGCAATGAATACGGTACATGCCACTCCCAATGGCTATGCATAAAGTGTCGTAGTGTCTTCGCTGTTAATGTTGTTGGTTTTTGCAACTCATCGATAATAAAAAATAAATATGGAAAGCTATGTATAGCGGGAATGAACTGAGCCAATTTACTCTTGATTAGTTGATAACATTTAATTTGTTGCTGTAAAAAGTTATTTAATAAGAGGTTCCGTGCCATTCCTTTATCGAAAACGCATAAACGAGCTACTTGCAAGTTAACAAGTAAAGGGCTGATAGCATGGGTCGGCCTTAAACCTGTCATCGTAATAAATTGTAAGGCGAATATTTGAGTAACCTGATTATAATAACTAATAAGCCCCTCTTTACTCGTCGTATTAATTTTATATTCCAACAAACCGCTCTGTAGATCGATAAAAAAATTAGCAGCTTCATCATATGTGATAGTATTGTTTGCTCCTAAGCTACGATCATCAAATGCAGTCGTTCGTCTATGATTCTCATATCGAATAATCTTAAGCTCCACAATTCGATTAGATTGCTCAGTTAGATACCTTGCTTCTTTTTCACAGCAAAATGGTAAAATTATTTTACCTGCGACGTTCCTTGAAAAGTCTTCTAACATTTCCCAAACCTCAGCCTCTTTGAATATTCTGTTCACTGCATTATTTAATGAGCGATATAGCTGATAGCGTATCCTTTCTAACTCCTCAATTTGATAAGCTATTGCAGATGAATGAGCTAACTTTGAAACATATAAATTTTTGGCATTACTTGAAAGCATGCTATCAGCAGTAATGCACTTACTAATATATGTTTTCCACACCCTTTTATCGGCAGTCTTAACTCTGCTCATTTTCTTATTTCTTATAGCTTTCGATTGCCAGAAGTGAGATAACTCATTCAGCTCATTCTTCGTTAATAGTGGTTTCCCATAATTATTGTATTGTTGTAATACACGCCAAAAGAAATTGTTTAATGCGTGAGGGGTAGGCATCCACACATATTCATTATCATCTACCAGAATTGAATACTCTACCCAGGATACACCTCCATCTTTTACAATTCTCAAGGAATTTTTTAGAGCAGCCTCCGAAGATTTTAGGCGATAAAAATGAGGTGCACTTTCACCTATATCAAGTTCATTTAATTGCCCTTTCAACCACATTACGAGCAAAATAAATAATTCGGTATTTGATAATTTGCTTTTGTACCAATATTTTAACTTCTGCATTTGTTCATGAACTTCTGGATAGGGTGAGCCAGCAGCATTAGCTCGATTACTTTTTTCCTCTACTTTTTTCATCATCGCCCCACCTTGCTAAATGTTGAGTTATTTTTATTAGCTAATTGAGATAATAATTTTAAAGTTGTCGGTTTATAGCCCATCTTCTTAAGTTGTTTGTGACGAATATTAATGGTTTTAGATTTATTCGATATTTCTAGAAATGATAATGATGGTAAAACCAAGTTGAGCGTATCAATTAACTCAATGAGTGCATCATCATAAGCCTCATGTATTAGCAGATTGACACTCATATATCTTGCCGCAGGGTGTGAAAGCAACGAGCAGAATATTGTGTTTGGCGCCAAGAGTAAATATTCTCCATCTACTCCATTTATTACATTCAATTGAATATTACTGAATAATATTAATAACTGGCTTTCTGATATTTGATTTATATATCGTGATTGTTTTTGATTAAAAATATCTCCATTTGTTAACTCTATAAGTTTTGGATGATTTTCTAATTTCAATCGATTAATTTTAATTGTCATTTTTTTCATATTACCCTCTCGTCTGATTAATAATCAAAACTATGACAGAGATTCAACCCCTCTGTGGCGATTAACCCCCTCTATATAGGGGTGCTTAATCAACGCGGATAAATAATAGAAATTATATTTAGGAAGGTTTTCTGCTAGAGGCACTGCATTATCAACTTATACGATAGTATCAATTAAAGACAATCAAACCAGTATGAGTCTAAATTTTAAACGCAACTAACCGGTGCGTAAGCCGTTACCAAAAGACTTGCCGCGAGAGCAGGTTATTCACGATATCGACAATAAAATCTGTGATTGCTGCGGCGGTGAGCTACATAAAATGGGCGAGGATAAGTCAGAAAAGCTTGAGTTTATCCCTGCTAAAATCAAAGTTATTGAGCATATCCGTCCT
>NZ_JBAKAZ010000074.1:0-10156 GCF_038155185.1 Psychromonas aquatilis | reverse complement strand
CTCTTTGCTTCTTTCTCTTCTGACAAGAGAAAGAAGATCGCCGACAAGGCGAAACCAATCGTTAATAAATATTAAAAAGATAAAACGAGCACAGACGAGCTAATAGCAAATGAAAAATCATTAACCTACTTGAATTTTATTTTGGTTTTTGATTTTGATGTAGCAGGAGACCAAAGTCACCGCCCCCAGTAAAAGAAGAAGGGTAAGCTCTTCGCCTGAACTAAAGCAACGCTTAAAGCTATAGGCGAAATATTCGTCTAAATAAAAGTAGAGCTGCTGCTAAGCTACAAACTCCTCAACTTCAATACGTTGCGTTGTCACTTCCAGCTTCTCCTCTAAAATCGTAGCAATCTCAGGTAAACAACTGCCACAACCTGTACCTGCTGTTGTGCAATCCTTGATCAAATCTAAAGAGTGACAGTTTTGCTCGGTAATCGCTTCATTAATAGTATTAATGCCTACTTGTTTACAAGCACAAATGATTTTACCTTGCGCGAGTTTACCCTGTACAACACCTGAAATTAACGTTTGTTCGATAGAGCCATCTAATGGCATATCCAACACACTTTGCAGCCAATCTAATGATTGTGTGGTTAACTCTTCAGAAGTGATATAGGCATTATTTAATTGCTGATCTTGTACAAAGGCATAGCGGTGAATCATTTGTTGAGTTTCATCTGTGCTTGAAAACTGCAGTGTTTTACCTTGCTTATTGTTTAATAAGCTATGTAACGTGCTCGCTAATTCTATCGAAGTGCGGCTATCTGCAATGCGGTATAAATACCCTTGTTCAACCTTCTGTTTCACCCAATAATCAAATAAATCAAGATCCAAAGGTTCGCGTGTTAATAACATCCCTTCACTCTGGTATTCCCATTTATCGATATTAACTTGTGATGATTTTAAAGCAGGTTGTCCAGATAAAGGGTCAGTATCATCATTCGCAAGATTACAAACATTAGCGCTTTTAGCTGTTTGTTTATTCCAATGAATCGGTGTAAATAATTGTCCCGGAGCTTGTTGTTTAGTGAGCAGGGCACGTACTAACATACTGCCTTTATCATTCTTAACGACCACAAGGTTATGCTCTTTAATATCTAAAGGCACAGCATCATCTGGGTGAATAGCCACAAACGGCTCTGTAATATGCGCACCTAATCGACTTGATAATCCGGTACGAGTCATCGTATGCCACTGATCTCGAATACGGCCACTATTTAGAATCATCGGATAATTTGATTGTGTTTTTTCGCTGATCTGTTTTTTAGCATCAATAGAGACAGCAATAAATTGTACTTTTTTAGAAGGAGTAAAGAATTGTTTATTAGCAAAAAAACGTTGCTGTACGGTCTCAGTTTGTAACTCAGTGACCGGCCATTGTTGTGGTTTAAGGCGACTATAACCCTTCCCATCTAGTTGTGTTAAGCCAATTAAATTAAGGTCACGAGCCTGTCCATCCTCATTATTTAGCGTGGTCATTTTTGCAAACTCAGTGAAGATCTCTCCTTCATGCAAATAGTCAAAGGCTTCTTTAAAGCCCATGCGTTTAGCCACTTCACTTATGATCCACCAATCAGCTTTAGCAACACCAGGACTTGGTAATAAGCGGCGTTGTCGAGAAATACGACGTTCAGAATTGGTTACTGTTCCTGACTTTTCACTCCAGCCTTGAGCAGGTAACAATACATCAGCATATTCAGCAGTGGCTGTATTTTCAATACAATCCGACACCACCACTAAAGGGCATTTTTGTAATGCTGCGATAATCTTATTACTATTTGGAAGACTAACCACTGGGTTGGTTGCAATAATCCAAACCGCTTTGATTTTTCCATCATGCATTGCATCAAACAGATCTACCGCTTTTAAACCTGGCTTTGTCGCTAAATTATCTGTCTGCCAAAAATCACTGATGGCTTGATGTGCTTGTTGATCACCAAATTCCATATGTGCTGCTAAGGTATTCGATAACCCACCGACTTCACGACCGCCCATCGCATTAGGTTGACCAGTAATTGAGAAAGGTCCCATACCCGGCTTGCCAATACGCCCCGTTGCAATATGACAGTTAATAATACTATTAACCTTATTACTGCCTTGCATTGATTGGTTAACACCTTGGGAGTAAATAGTGAGGGTCTTTTCTGTGTTAGCAAAGTGCGCATAGAATGAGCTTAAATCATCTTGATTGATACCTAACGCTGATGCCATTTGCTCTAGTGATGAAGCATCTTTTTGAGCAGATGCTAAAGCGCTTGCAAAGCCTTCACTATGCGCATCGATATATTGTTGGTCTATTTTTTTATGCTCAACAAGGTAGCTTAATAACCCATTAAAAAGCTGTACGTCAGTTTCTGGGTTAATGGCTAAATGTAAATCTGCAATAGAACAGGTATCTGTTTCACGCGGGTCAATCACAACGATAAACAAATTGTCTCGTTGCTCTTTTTGTTTTTTCAAACGTTGGAATAAAATAGGGTGGCACCAAGCTAAATTTGAACCCGTGATGATCACCATTTCAGCAGTATCAAAATCTTCATAACAACCAGGTACCGTATCCGTACCGAAAGCACGTTTATGCCCAGCAACGGATGAGGACATACATAAGCGAGAATTTGTATCAATATTGCCACTACCAATGAATCCTTTCATTAGCTTATTCGCCACGTAATAATCTTCAGTTAATAATTGCCCTGAAACATAGAAAGCTACTGACTCCGGACCAAACTCTTCAATTGTTTTTGAAAACTGTGTCGCAACATGATCCAATGCAGTGGGCCAACTTTGTTCAATACCGTCAATACTTGGGTGCAGTAAACGGCCTTGATGGCTTACTGTTTCACCTAAAGCTAGGCCCTTTGAGCAAAGGTTACCAAAGTTAGCAGGATGGGATTGATCTCCACGAATACTTAATTCTCCATCTGCTTTGATTTGTGCTTCTATACCACAGCCAACACCGCAATAAGCACAAGTAGATTTAGTCCATGCATTTCTTGTTTGAGTCATTTTGTTTCTCTTTAATTATCAATATCCATATATATAGGCTACTTAAATAGAGCAAAGACTAGACCAAGTTAAAGTAAATGACTGATGGTTTTCATAAGCTATAAATTTGATTTTATAAATCAATGACTTATATGTTTAAAAAGAACATTCTTGGGGAAATATCAATAAAGATAATAATTGTTTTCGCACCAAATCAATCCGTATCGCACCAAATCGATTCATTTTGCACCAATTTGTCACATTTTGTTAACAATTCAAATCTATAAAAAACAAAATTATAGCCACCTCTTGGTGCATTTTTTATTTAAGTTGTTGAATTTATGATGTTATTTAACTTTTTTAATTTGTTGGTCTCACTTTTGCAAAGAGTATCGCAAGTCACTTATACGGACGATAAGTAGATAATGTTAATTACAAAGGACAATTATTATGAGTAAACAGCGCATTGTTGTAGTCGGTAACGGCATGGTTGGGCATAAATTTATTGATACAATTATCGGTAATGAAAACTCTAACTATGAAGTTATTACTTTTTCAGAAGAATCTCGTCTTGCATACGACCGAGTACAACTAAGTTACTTCTTCTCTGGTAAAACTGCCGATGATTTAGCATTAACCGATGCTGCTTATTATGAAGAAAATGGCATTAAATTTGTGCTTAACGACAAAGTCGTTGACCTTGATTTTGAAAATCGTAACGTAATCACCGCAAGCGGTCGCGTTGAAGGTTACGATAAACTAGTGCTTGCAACGGGTTCTTATCCGTTTGTTCCCCCAATTCCAGGTAATGATCAAGAACACTGTCATGTTTATCGTACTATCGACGATTTAGAGGCAATCACTAAATCAGGCGAAAGCAGTAAAGTGGGTGTTGTTATTGGTGGTGGTCTACTAGGTTTAGAAGCAGGTAACGCCTTAGTGAACTTAGGTGTTGAAACACATATCGTAGAATTTGCACCACGGCTAATGGCTGTTCAGCTTGATGATGGCGGCGGTGCATTATTAAAACGTAAAATTGAAGACCTAGGTGTACATGTACACACTGAAAAAGCGACAACAGAAATCGTTGATGGTGAAAATTGTCGTTACCGCATGAATTTTGCCGATGGCTCTTTTTTAGAGACCGATATGATTATCTTCTCTGCAGGTATTCGCCCACAAGATGAGTTAGCACGTTCTTCTGGTATTGCGATCGGTGAGCGTGGCGGTATCGTGATCAATAACCATTGTGAAACAAATGTTGAAGATGTTTACGCAATTGGTGAATGTGCATTATGGGAAAACTTTATTTTTGGTTTAGTTGCCCCTGGTTATCAAATGGCGAAGGTTGCTGCGGCACATATGCACGGCGATCATGAAACAGAATTTACTGGTGCTGACATGAGTACCAAATTAAAACTACTTGGTGTTGATGTAGCAAGTATTGGTGAAGTTCACGGTACAACGCCGGGCGCCCAATCTTATACTTACCACGATGAAATAGAGCAAGTATACAAACGTTTAATCGTTTCAGCTGATGGCAAAAAAATGGTCGGCGCGGTATTAGTTGGTGATGTAGATGCCTATGGCACATTACTGCAATTAAAACTAAACGATATGGATTTACCAGCGAACCCAAGTGTTCTTATTTTACCAGCGGCAGATGGCGAAGAATCTGTTGGTGTCGGTGTTGATGCACTACCTGATACTGCTGCTATTTGTTCATGTTTTGATGTCTCTAAGGGCGATATCAAAGAAGCCGTTGCTTCAGGTTGTAGCAGTATGGCTGAGCTAAAAAGTTGTACAAAAGCGGCAACCGGTTGTGGAGGTTGTACTGCACTGGCTAAACAAGTACTAGATAGCGAACTTGCTAACTTAGGCTTTGAAGTTAATACAGATATCTGTGAGCATTTTGCATATTCCCGTCAAGAATTGGCAGATATCATTCGCGTGAAAAGAATTAAAACTTTCTCAGCATTACTGGCTGAATGTGGGTCAGGTCTTGGTTGTGAAATTTGTAAGCCGGCAGTTGCAAGTATTCTTGCCTCTTACTGGAACGAATATGTATTAGAAGACGCGCATGTTGGCTTACAAGATACTAATGATAACTACCTAGGTAACATGCAGAAAGATGGTACTTACTCAGTTGTTCCTCGTATGCCGGGTGGCGAAGTAACGCCTGATGGCTTAATTGTGATTGGTGAAGTTGCTAAAGAATTTAACCTCTACACCAAAGTTACTGGTGGTGCTCGTGTCGATCTATTTGGTGCGCAATTACATCAGTTACCAACTATTTGGAAAAAGCTGGTGGATGCAGGTTTTGAAACCGGCCACGCTTACGGTAAATCATTACGTACAGTTAAAGCTTGTGTAGGTAACACTTGGTGTCGTTACGGTGTGAAAAACAGTATTGGTTTCGCGATTGATTTAGAGAATCGTTACAAAGGCTTACGTTCACCACATAAAGTGAAATTTGGTGTGTCTGGTTGTACGCGAGAGTGTGCAGAAGCACAGGGTAAAGACTTTGGTTTAATCGCAACAGAAGGCGGTTGGAACTTATACTTCGGTGGTAACGGTGGTATGCGTCCTCGTCATGGTGACCTGTTTGCCTCTGATTTAACTGATGAACTTCTACGTACTTACATTGACCGCATCTACATGTTCTATATCCGCACTGCAGACCGTTTACAACGTACATCAGTATGGCTAGAGAATTTAGAAGGGGGCATCGAGTACTTACGAGATGTTGTGATTAACGATTCATTAAATATTAATGCTGAGTTAGAAAAAGAGATGCAAAGCAATGTCGATAACTACCAGTGTGAGTGGAAAACGACCATTGAGAATCCTGAAAAACTCAAACGTTTCAAACACTTTATTAACAGCCAAGAACAAGATTCTGGTTTGACTTATAAAGTAGTTAGAGGGCAACGTTTCCCTTTAGCCAAAGAAATTGAAATTACTGAATTAGCTTAATAGGAGATAACATGGAAGCTCAATCAACGAACACAACATGGACAGATATTTGCCCAGTAAATGACTTAACACCAAACGCAGGCGTTTGTGCATTGTTTAACGATCAACAAGTAGCGCTATTTTTATGCACTCAAAGTAACAATGTTTATGCGATTGCTAACTTTGACCCTTTTGGTCAAGCCAACGTGCTATCAAGAGGTCTTATGGGATCAACAGAAGACACTGTTTATGTTGCCTCTCCGCTTTATAAACAACGTTTCAATCTACAAACAGGTGAATGTTTAGATTCTGAAGAGCATCAATTAAAAACCTTTGATGTACGCGTAGCAAATGATCAAGTACAGCTGAAAGAAGCAAGCTAAATACGAGCAATAACAAGTTACTTTAAGTACAGCGGATGTTGGCACCTTAAAGTAACTTACTCTTATCAATAAATAGACGGGATATCTATGAATAAAGATTCATTTAACATTTTCTCTTTCCAAGGGAAGATGAAAACATTACACCTAAGCTGGATGGCATTTTTTATTACATTTGCTGTTTGGTTTAACTTTGCGCCATTATTACAATCGGTAAAAGAAACACTAGGTTTAACCACGGAAGAAGTAAAAACACTACTGATCCTTAACGTAGCCATTACCATTCCTGCTCGTGTTATTATCGGTTCATTAACCGATAAATACGGCCCTCGAATTATTTACTCTGCATTATTAATCCTTTGTTCAATCCCATGTTTTACCTTTGCTTTTTCTGATAACTTTATGCAAGCGGCTATTTCGCGTTTTGCATTAGGTTTCATTGGTGCAGGTTTTGTTATTGGTATCCGTTTAGTATCTGAATGGTTCCCGCATAATGAATTAGGAACAGCTGAAGGTATCTACGGTGGTTGGGGTAACTTTGGTAGTGCTGCTGCAGCATTTACGTTACCGACAATTGCATTACTTTTTGGTGGTGATGACGGATGGCGTTATGCAATGGTCGTAACTGGCCTACTAAGCTTAGTATTTGGTTTTATCTTTTACGCTAACATTACTGATACACCAAAGGGCTCTACATACTTTAAACCTGCTAACTTAACAGCAATGGAAGTAACATCAAAAGGTGACTTCTTCCTATTGTTAGTGATGAAAGTGCCAATGTATGCAGCATTAGCGCTGTTAACATGGAAACTATCTCCTTCTAATATTGATATGATTTCAGATGGTGTTTGTTACTTTATTTACGCAATCCTAATTGCTTTATATCTATATGAGTGGTCACAAGTATGGAAAGTAAATAAATCAATCTTTACTACGCCAGTACCTGAGCTTCACCAGTACAAATTTAAACAAGTTGCAGTATTAAATATCCTATACTTTGCGACATTTGGTTCTGAGCTAGCTGTGGTATCAATGTTGCCATTATTCTTCTTAGAAACATTTGAATTAACACCGGTTGTTGCGGGTATGGTGGCTTCTGCTTATGCCTTTATGAACTTAGCATCACGTCCTGGTGGCGGGTGGTTATCAGATAAATTTGGTCGTAAATCTACCTTAATTATCTTAACCGCAGGTTTAGCGTTAGGTTACTTATTAATGGCTCAAATTGACGGTGGTTGGACATTATGGATCGCAGTAGCGGCTGCAATGTTATGTTCTTTCTTCGTACAAGCAGGTGAAGGAGCTGTATTTGCAACCGTACCATTGATTAAACGTCGTATGACAGGTCAAATTGCAGGTATGACAGGTGCTTACGGTAACGTTGGTGCTGTTGTATATTTAACTATCTTATCTTTTGTTAGCTACCAAACTTTCTTCTACGTGATTGCGGTAACAGCCTTTATTGGTCTTGTAACATTATTGTTTATGAGTGAACCAAAAGGGAAAATCGCAGAAGTAAATGAAGATGGTAGTGTGACGATGATTGATGTAAGTGCACACTAAACCAATACCTTTTAAATAGTAAAAAAGTGGAAAGCTGAAATGGATAAGGGTCAATCAAAAAAAACCTTAAAAGTATGTCTTGGTGGTTACTCTACCGCGGGGAACCGAGAAGTTAATCAAGATGCTTTTGCAGTAAAAGACCCTTATCTACGTTCAGAAAGAAATAATAAAGGTATTGTTGCCTGTGTTGCTGATGGCGTAAGCTGCAGCAATAAAGGGCAACAAGCTAGCCATACAAGCGTAACGCAATTCATTAATGATTATTACAGCACCAATAATAGTTGGGATGTAAAACAATCAGCAAGTAAAGTACTCAGTTCATTAAATAGTTGGTTATTTCAACATAACCAAGAAGATGTACGCCATAACGGTTTGATCACTACCTTCAGTAGCCTAGTCTTAAAATCGACCACAGCACACCTTATACATATCGGTGACAGTCGTATTTACCGTTATAAAAACAACCATCTCGAACAGTTATCACGTGACCATAGCCGAACAACTTACAATAAAAGTACAGTTTTAACACGTGCACTAGGAATGGACAGTCATCTCGACATTGATTATCAACAAACGCCACTTGAAGTCGGCGACTTATTTATGTTGACCAGTGATGGGGTACATGATTATTTAGATCATGAGATGCTAACCAATTATCTACAAGGGTTTACACTCAAAAGCACCACTAAAGAATTTGAAGAAGTAGCTCAAACGATTTGTGATGATGCATTAGCAAAGGGAAGCAGCGATAATATCAGTTGCTTGCTAGTACAGGTAACAGCATTACCAAACGCTGACTTAAGTGAATTATTCACTCATTTAAGCAAATTAACCATTCCACCCGCATTACAACCGGGTAATGAAATTGATTGTTTCCATATCGATAAAATATTACATCAAGGCACGCGTAGTCATGTCTATTTAGCGACAAATAAAAGCGATCAAAGTAAAGTCGTATTAAAAATGCCTTCTTTGAATTTCGAAGAAGATGAAAACTACCTATTAGATTTTTATAAAGAGCAGTGGGTCGGGCAATTAATTAATAACCCGCTAGTGATGTCAATTGCTGAGAACATCAAAGGATCTGCTTTTCTTTACCATATTTGTGAATACGTTGAAGGCATCTCACTAAGAGAGTGGATCAAAGAAAACCCTCAACCTGACTATCAAGACGTTTGCGATATCATCAGTAAGACAGTGAGTGCAGTACGTGTATTGCAACGTGCAGGAATGGTACATCGTGATTTAAAACCAGAAAACTTGATCATCTCAGAAAGCGGAGACATTAAACTGATCGACTTTGGGACCGTGAGAGTTAATGGTTTAGAAGAAATCGCCAAAGAACAAGAAGAATTACCATTAGGCGCGGTGAATTACATTGCACCTGAATATTTAAATGAAGGGCAAAGCTCTTCTCGCTCCGATTTATTTTCGATCGCAGTTATTGCCTATGAACTACTTTCAGGTGAACTACCTTACGCACAAAGCTCGGCTCATACCTTAGATAAAGCAAGACAATATAAATGGGAATATCGCCCGATTAAGCAGTATCGAACAGATCTACCTCCTAAGCTTGATAAAATATTACAGTTTGCGCTAAACCCCAAACCTGAGTTTCGCTACAACAGCATGAGTGAGTTTGTCAGTGAGTTAATATCAGTTAAGAAAAGACAAGGGATCAGCGAGCCAACAACCTCATTAATGGAAAGAGACCCAGTAAAATTTTGGCAATCACTGACGCTAATCTTCGTAATGATCAGCCTAGCAGAATTATTCCTACTACTCTCAAAGTAAACCAGTCCTTCGGGATGGTTACTTTGGTCTTTAAGCCTGCGTGCAACAAAGAGGAAAAGCACTATATCTCGGGGCTGTGATTTCAGCTTCCCTGCCTGCGCGCAACAAAGAATAAAAAGTCCATCTTTTGGGGCGGTGGCTTCAGCCTCCCTGCTTGCGTGAAATCGAAAGCATTAAACAAAATTCATCGAAGAAAACATTACGAGGTAACTGGTGAAGTGTTTCTTTTATTTATTGCATGCAACAAAGAACAAAAGCTATATCTGGGGCGGTGACTTCAGTCTCCCTGGTTTGGTAGCCTGTCTTCGGGGCGTTGACTTTAGTCCTTCTGGTTTGTAACCTATCTTTTGGGGCGGTGACTTCAGTCTCCCTGCTTGCGTCAAACCAGAAAACCATAACAAAATTCATTGAAGAAAAATGCAATAAGGTAACTACAAAGTTATTTCTTTTATTATTTACATTATCAAGGGAGGCTGAAG
>NZ_JBAKAZ010000073.1:0-10504 GCF_038155185.1 Psychromonas aquatilis | reverse complement strand
TCAGTCATTTTTCCTGCGCAAAATTTAGATCACTTATTTAATATAATTGGTATAAAGAAATAACTTATTTAATTTTGCTCGTCGTTTCCGGGGTTAGTACCTATTTTGTTAGTAACAAGGGGCAAGATTAATTAATGTAAATAGCATTCTTTTCACAAGCTCATATAATATAGTTATTAATGTGTTGGTTATTTATTAACATGGATTAAACATATGAAATATCGCTTTATTTTTGCAGTATATTGTTTCGCTGCGACTCTCCCTAGCATCGCCACTGAATTTAACGTCGAAGACTTAAACCGTTCAGAGGACAAACAAAATACTTGGCTAGTATTACCTTACGTATTTAGCACTGATGGAATGGGATTAAATGCGGGAGCAGTTTTGTTATTAGACGGTTATATACAACCACAAATGACCATGGTGTTTACTGCATTTGCTGGTGAAGAGCTCGATACACAATATGGCCCAAATGGTAGCCCAGATAAAGCAAGGTCTACAGGCGGAGCTTACTCTATTAGTGGTTATCGACCACCTTTTTCAGACCGCTTATTTATTAGCTCATTAGGCTCATATGCTTATTACCCCAATCAACGCTTATACATTGACGGTAGCAATGACTCTAAACAAAACCTAGATACAAGCGATACTAATAGCGTTTCACCATTGCATACTCAAGGTTATAACAATTGGTTTAACCTTAACTTCAGCTACGTTTTACCTTGGGGAGAAAGCAAACATAAAGCGTTACCTAATATTCAACTTAGTCGAGGGCTCCCAGTTAATCGCGATGATATGGGCGGTGGTGAAGTATTTACTACCGGGCAAACAATAGTGGGAACTGAGCTCTTTTATACCCGCTGGACGGCTGACCGATTTATTGAATCCCCTGCGTTAAATACCAATGGTATTCGATTTTTTCTAGAGCATGATAATACTGACTATCCCCATACTCCATCACGAGGTTATGCGTTTCAAGCGACTGTATCAATTGACTTTGGCTTCGGTAACTCAACACAAAGTTGGAATTCACTAGAGTTTGATTATCAGCATTACCTAGCACTCCCGAACCTTTCCTGGACACGTCAAAGTGTGCTTGCTCTTAATGCTTGGACAGCTTACTCCCCTTCTTGGGATAACCATCGCACATTAACGCCTGACGGTGTATTACAAAAGCATCAAACGCCGATGTGGGAAGGAGCAAGTCTAGGTGGCTGGGATCGGATGCGTGCTTATGACAGCAACCGTTTCAATGATAAAGCGGCATTATATGGTGCAGCTGAATATCGCTTTATTCCAAAACTTAACCCTATGGCAGATCAACAATGGAACCCATTCCCTATCGACTGGTTTCAATTTGTATTCTTTGCTGAAGTTGGGCGAGTATCCGATCGATATAATCTATCCTTCTTTAAAGGTACAAAATATGATGTTGGATTCAGTGTACGTGCTTTAGCAGCAAAAACACCGGTTCGTTTTGATATAGCGTGGGGAGAAGAAGGCAGCTCAATGTGGGTGATGTTAAATCAGCCATTTTAAGTAAATAGATCCAACGATAAAATAACAAAAGGTATCAATAAAAATAATCTGTTTTTATTGATACCTAAAAAAATACTGATGCATCGTCATGCATCAGTATTTTATATTTAAGCTGTTAAGACTTGTTAACTACATAAAGTTGTCACGCAGTTTTAGCGGCTTAAACGAGCATTACTGCCTTTTTGCATTGCATTGCGGATCTCAGCTTCTGACACTAAGTTTAAATCACCACTTACAGATAATTTAAGAACACTTGCCGCAATAGCAAAATCAATTGATTCTTGTGGCTCAAGGTTTTCAAGCATACCGTGTAATAAACCTGCACCGAATGCATCGCCCGCTGCAACACCTTCCATTACATTAATATCATGCACTGGTGTATCGTAGAATTTACCATCTTTATATAAGATAGCCATCCAGTCGCTTTGCTCTACAGCATTGATGTTACGTAATACACTTGCCACTACTTTACAGTTAGGGTAGCGTGTTGTGATCTCTTTCATTCCATCACGGAAATCTTCTATTTGATCGATACCATTTGATAGGTCACCATCGAATGCTTTGATACCTAGACATGCTTCAAAATCTTCATCATTTGCAATACATACATCAACAAAAGGCATTAATTCGTGCATTACTTTTTGTGCTTTTTCTGGACTCCACATTTTACCGCGATAGTTTAAGTCACAAACAACTGTAATCTTGTTTGCTTGACAATAAACTAAAGCTTCTTTTAATGCCGCTTCTATCTCATCAGAGATCGCAGGTGTTACACCAGAGAAATAGAAAATACCTACTTCATCTAAAATCGCTTTCCAATCAAACTCAGCTGCTTCAGCTGTTGCAATTGAACTACCAGCACGATCATAAACAACGCCAGTACCACGTGCGCCATTACCTTTTTCAAATACGTACATACCTAAACGAGGGCCACCGCGTAAAACGCGACCTGTATCAACACCAAACTTACGTAATGTACCAATCGCCGCTTCACCTAGTGCATTCTCAGGTAATTTAGATAAATAAGCAGAATCATGGCCTAATAAAGCAAGAGAAACTGCTGCATTAGCTTCAGCTCCACCGTAAGACGCTTCAAAATTATTTGTTTGTAAAACACGTTCAAAGCCAGTTGGTTTTAAACGTAGCATCATTTCGCCAAATGTTAATACTTTCATTAATTGATCCTTTGTTAATAATAAATTAGCTCAAAAATTAAAAATGAAGAGCTCGCTCTTATTTGTATTATATTATTATCAATCAAAAAGACGCTTGAGTAAAATCAACTACGCATTTATTTTTAATAATTATGTGACGTAAAGCAAATATGAGTATTTTTAATAGCAAAAAAAATGATAGTAACCAACCGCTTTAATAATAAGCTTGATGATGCGATTGGCTAAAGCGCAATACAAGCAGCAAAACACTGGATTAAAACAATCCCTTTAATGATTAAAAAGCTTACAATTTGAGATCAGCTTATAATATTAATCACTGTCACCAAACCCAGGGGATAAATGCATTTGTTTTTTCTCTATACCTTTGATATTGCTTGTAATGTATACATAAAGCAGCTTCTTCCTTTCGTGATTTCAATATCAAAATAATGGCTAATAATACCCATGAAATTAATTTATAAAGACTAAACTGCCAAAAAAGAACACCTAATGCACCTATTAACAAAACACTATACATAGGGTGGCGGATAAACTGATAAGGACCATCCACAATCAGTTCCCCCGTTTCCTTAGGGTGAGGACGAATATTAAAATTACCGGGCCTATTGGTTATTAATGTAAATATCCCAATAACAGTAGAAATCGCAAATAACAATAAACCAAACCATGAAAATTGTAATGTATTCGCAGGCCAAACAATTGCCATTAATAATACAAATTGAGCTATTACGTAGATCATTTCTTACCCTCTATTAAAAAACAGCCACTCATTCATCTGATAATTAATTTAGCCGGTTCAATTAAGCAACTGAAAGCATTGCCTTTGTCGCATTAATAAGATGATGCTTGGTATTAGGCTCAATGGATGCATGGCCGGAAGCCTCACTAATGATTAGGCTTGAGTGTGGTAACTTTTGATGTAGTTGCCATGCATTATCAAAAGGACAAACAATATCGTATCGACCATGTACAATCGTCATTGGTATATCTTTAATTTTATCGGTATTTGCTAATATTTGGTTTTCAGATAAAAAGCAATTATTAACCATAAAATGCGCTTCATGACGGGCTAATGTCCATGCTTGCTGATCCCCTGTTGCCGCATCAACAAAAGCTTGATTAGGAATTAATGTACAACATCGAATTTCCCAAATACTCCACGCTTTAGCTACCTTCAAAGCCAAGGCTTTATCGTCCCCCGTCATAATGTCGTAAGCCATTTGCACACTATAATTACTCAGGTCCATATTTTTCGGAAAGGCGGCAAGGTATTGTTGCCAGTAATCAGGACAAAGACGCGTCGCTCCTCCGCCAGAAAATGACCAATCAGTGTCTTGCGATCGTCCTAAGTAAATACCACGCAGTACTAAGCTTTTAACCTGTTCAGGATAAGTTTGAGCATACACAAGTGCGAGTGTAGATCCCCAAGAACCACCAAAGACATGCCATTTCGCTATCCCCAATTTTTTACGGATAGCATCAATATCACTGACTAAGAAATGTGTTTCGTTATTCTCTAGGCAACCATGTGGTTTTGAACGACCACAACCTCGTTGATCAAATAAAATGATGCGGTATTTTTCAGGATCAAAAAAGCGTCTATCATTAGTTGAACACCCGCCACCTGGACCACCATGAAGGAAGACTACGGGTTGCCCTTGAGGGTTTCCACACTGCTCCACATAGATTTGATGCTGACTATCCACATCCATTAAAAAATGTTGGTATGGCTCTATTTCAGGGTAAAACTCATTCATATGATTAGCTCTCAAAGTCGTTAAAGTAAAAGAGATACAGAAGGGCTAACTTAACCAATCCATGATTAATTCAGCCCTATTATGTTAATACTTTTATCTTCTCACACATCACACTAACCACAAAAGTGAATCCACTTTATGCAACGTTAGGATCAATCATATTTAAGTAGACTTTTCACAATAACAGCTCGGTTTACGAGGGCAAACCGCTCCACGAACACAAATCAATTGCGCTTCCTGTTCAATGCCACGAGTTATCCAGTTGATATTCAGCACACGTGCAACACTTAATAAAATTTTTCTTATTTTTAATGGAATTTTGCTCGAACCACCATTACTGATACACACTTGCTGTAACTCATTGACTAGACTAACAGCGTCGTGCCCTTGCGCTTCTATAGCAGGATTTAAATCAATACCAGTACATAAAACATGACTGGCTTTATTAAGATCAAAAACCTTAATAGACTCACAGCAATAAATTTTAGCAACGCCATTTTCACTTAAAATAGAAAATTGAGCAGCCGTTCCTTCATCTTGATTTTGTAACATTCTAAAGACCGACCAATGTTTACAAGGATCATGCGCGATAGTCATATTTCCCCATGGTAATGGGATACCATTTCCTCGGTAAACCGCTTTTAACTTACCCTCTCCATATGCGTCAAAATAATGCCAATGAGGATAACTTGAAACACCTGTCATACGTCGCATAACAACCGCTTCAGAGACCTCTATTTTTTTACAAATATCGATTTCGTAACCGTATTGATCTAAGAGTTGTCGAAAAGGCACTTTAGGGCAAAGCAATGCAGCGGCAAAAAAACTACATTCAAAATCACGCCATGCATGCAAAATATCCTGAGCATCGAGTTGGTTAGAGGAAGGATTTATGGTTTTTTCTGTATCGTACTGCGTTTGCTCTCCGGCAACCATAATATTTTTTTGACCATCACTATTATGTAACACATTATGACCAATATGCACGGCAAGTTCATACTTAAGCCTGGTGGTATTTTTTTTTAAAATATTATTAATATACACAGTACGAGGAGGTTTAAAGTAAGAAGTGACTACTTTGTTGCCGAGATTGGCCATCTTTTCATTTTTGGGTAAACGCGTAAACCAACTTATTTTCAACCCCCTTGATTCACTTATCTCAATTAAATCATCCACATGCAAAGGCATTTTTTTCAAACCAACTTCTTCAGCAGCTCGCTCTAAATCAGGAAAGTGATTTTGATGATGCTCTTGATGAGCACGAATTAATAGGTGAGCAAATTGCCGCCCTGTTGTGCCTGTTTGAGCTAACATTTCAGGTATTGCAATCTGTAAAATTTCATTTGAAAACAAAAAGCTAGGCTCTAAAGGCATGCCTTTAATACCACCACGACTGCCTTTATTCGGGGTAATATCTTGTGCTTCGGCGGCATCATCTAAAAACCATTCAGGTTTCTTTTGAAATACTGTCGCAATCACTTCCAGCATTTCTTCTCTAGGCATCCTCTTTCCACGCTCAATCATGGATAGATAAGACACAGATGGTCCGTACTCCGCATCGAGTTTAATACACCTTGATGATAACTCCTCTAAGGTTAAACCATTACGTTTTCGTAAATTGCGAATCTTGGTTCCTAAGAAGTGAGATTGTCTCGCTAAACTTTTTTTGATGGCCATTTTGTAAAATTTACTCTGTGTAATTTTCTTTGTGAAATTATATTAATTTTTTATTTATAGTAGCAACAACTGATTAACAAACCAGCAACAATAGTTCGATAAATGTGCGCCAGGTGGTTTTTCTATACACACTTAAAACTGAGTTGATAGTAACAAGGAGAGACAATATGAATTTACCTCAAGAGAAACAATGCCTAATAAATCCTGAATTTTATCAGTTCATCAATAATGAAGTTTTACCAAAAACATCATTGAATAATGACAACTTTTGGGCTGATTTGAATAACTTGATTAATGACTTTTCACACAGCAATACAGTGCTATTAAATACGCGTCAACAAATGCAAAACAAGATCAATCAGTGGCATCTAGAGCACCCTCAGAGTAGCGACTTCTCTCCTCAGGCGTCTCAAGCGGCTTATCGTGAGTTTCTACAAAGCATTGGTTATTTAACACCAATGGTTGATGACTTCACGATTGAAACAGAAAACGTTGATCCTGAAATATCAACCATGGCAGGTCCACAGTTAGTGGTGCCCGTTAGTAACGCTCGCTTTGCTTTGAATGCTGCAAATGCTCGCTGGGGAAGCTTATACGATGCCTTTTATGGCACCGATATTATTGATAACAGTGGCGAGTTAAGCAACACCAAAGCATTCAACCCACAACGTGGACAAGCCGTTATCGATAATGCAAAAGACTTTTTAGATGAGCAATTCCCGCTTAATAGTGGCTCTCATCATGACGTTACAAGTTACTTAGTTTATTACCAGCACCTATTAGCCTTTTTTGCTGATGGTTCAGAGTGTGGCTTAAAAGATCCATGTCAATTTGTTGCATTTGATGGGTCTAAAAACTCACCAACTTACTTATTACTTAAAAATAATGGTTTACATGTAGGTCTACATATCGACCGAACAGGAAAAATAGGGGCAACAGATAATGCAGGTATTGATGATATTCAAATGGAATCAGCACTAACAACTATCATGGATTTCGAAGATTCAGTATCGACCGTTGATAGTAATGACAAAGTGGAAGCATACCGTAACTGGTTAGGCTTAATGCGCGGCGATCTTGAAGTGACATTCACGAAAGACAACCAAGCAGTGCAACGTAAATTAAATTACGACCGAAATTTTACAGCTAAATCAGGTGGTGCTTATCGTGTACCTGGCAGATCAGTGTTGTTAGTGCGAAATGTTGGCCATTTGATGGGCACTGATTTAATACAAGATATCGATGGTAACAATGCACCAGAAGGCATTATAGACGGTGTTGTCACTGCACTTATCGGTAGCCTTGATCTACAGAAGAGTGAGCATGATTGCTTTAGAAATAGCCGCTCTGGCAGCATTTATATTGTAAAACCAAAACTACATGGACCAGAAGAAGTTCGTTTTACCTGTGATTTATTTAGCCGTATTGAGCTAATGCTTAATCTGCCAAAAGACACATTAAAACTCGGGATCATGGATGAAGAGCGTCGTACAACCGTTAATCTTAAACAATGTATTTATGAAGCAAAATCACGCGTTGTATTTATCAATACTGGATTTTTAGACAGAACCGGTGATGAGATCCATACCAGTATGTTAGCTGGGGCTTTTTACCCTAAATCTGGGATTAAAAATGAGCCATGGATTAACGCTTATGAGAATAATAATGTGGAAATTGGATTGCGTTGTGGTTTTTCAGGTAAAGCACAAATAGGTAAAGGTATGTGGGCAATGCCAGATGAAATGAAGCAGATGATGAAGGATAAAATTGCACATCCTAAATCAGGGGCAAATACAGCCTGGGTACCTTCTCCGACGGCAGCAACATTACATGCCTTACATTATCACCGAGTAAATGTATTTGAGCAGCAAAACACCATTTTAACACGTACGCCAGCAAGCTTAGACAGCATCTTAACGATGCCTATTATGCCCGCGGACATGACATTAACTGCAGAGCAAATAGAGACAGAGCTTAACAACAATGTACAGGGAATTCTTGGTTACGTGGTGCGCTGGATAGAGATGGGAATTGGTTGCTCAAAAGTACCAGACATCAATGATATTGGCTTAATGGAAGATCGTGCGACATTACGAATCTCAAGCCAGCATATTAGCAACTGGTTAATGCATAACGTATGTACTCAGCAGCAAGTTAACCAGGTAATGGAAAGAATGGCAAAAGTCGTTGATAAACAAAATGAAGGTGTAACGGGTTACCAAAACATGAGCCCTAACACAGAAAAAAGCCTCGCATTTCAGGCAGCAAAAGCACTTATATTGGAGGGACATAAACAGCCAAATGGATATACAGAACCACTATTACATGAGTACCGATTACTAGCAAAGCAGCAATTTTAGGCATTTTTTATTCACTATACATTAACAATCACTTATTAATAATTTAATGATAATTTGAGAGGTCACTATGATGAATTACAAAACTGAAATGAATAACGCGAGCCAATTTATAAACCAACAAGGTTCAACTTGGAATGCAATTAATCCTGAATATATTGCACGTATGCGTTTACAAAATCGCTTTAAAACGGGGCTAGACATCGCCAACTACACGGCTAAAATTATGCGTGAAGACATGCAATCTTATGATGAAAATAGTGATAATTACACACAATCTTTAGGTTGCTGGCACGGTTTTATTGGCCAGCAAAAAATGATTTCAATTAAGAAGCACTTCACCACGACCAAAGGTACTTACTTGTATTTATCTGGTTGGATGGTTGCGGCAATGCGCTCTGAGTTCGGTCCTCTACCAGACCAATCAATGCATGAAAAAACATCAGTACCGATGTTAATTGAAGAGCTATACACTTTCTTAAAACAAGCTGATGCACGTGAATTAAATCACTTATTCAATGAGTTAGAAACAGCACAAAGTAGTGGTGATCAAGTTGCTGAACGAGCAGTACAAAAACAAATTGATGAGTTTGAAACGCATGTAGTACCTATTATCGCAGATATTGATGCAGGGTTCGGTAATGAAGAAGCAACATACTTATTAGCGAAAAAAATGATTGAGGCAGGTGCATGTTGTATTCAGATTGAAAACCAAGTATCAGATGCAAAACAATGTGGCCACCAAGATGGTAAAGTAACGGTGCCGCATGAAGATTTCCTAGCGAAAATTAATGCCGTTCGCTATGCATTTATGGAGCTAGGTGTTGAAGACGGTATCATTGTTGCTCGTACGGACTCATTAGGTGCAGGTTTAACACAAAAAATTCCAGTATCGCAATACGAAGGTGATTTAGCGGAGCAATATAATGCTTACATTGACGGTGAAAAAGTAAACTCATTAAGCGATATAAACTCAGGCGATATGGTACTAAGTCGTGGTGGAGAAATAATTAAACCAACACGTCTTGCGAATGGATTAGTACGCTTTAAACCAAATACAGGTGAAGACCGTGTGGTGCTGGATTGCATTACCTCTTTACAACATGGCGCAGATTTATTATGGATTGAAACAGAAACACCTAACATAGAACAGATTGCAGGCATGGTAAACCGTATTCGAGAAGTAGTGCCTAACGCGAAGCTAGTTTATAACAATAGTCCATCATTTAACTGGACATTGAATTTCCGTCAGCAAGTGTTTGATACTTGGGAAAAAGAAGGTAAAGATACCAGTGCTTACCAACGCAGTAGTCTAATGGCTGTCAATTATGATGGTACAGAGCTGGCAAAAGAAGCTGATATGAGAATACAAAACTTCCAGAAAGACGCGTCTAAACACGCAGGTATTTTCCATCACCTTATTACATTACCAACTTACCATACCGCTGCTTTATCAACAGATAATTTAGCAAAAGAGTACTTTGGTGTTAGAGCGATGTTAGCTTATGTTGAGAACGTTCAACGCCAAGAGATAAGACAATCACTTGCATCAGTTAAACATCAAGATATGTCTGGCTCTAACATTGGTGATGACCATAAAGAGTACTTCTCTGGTGACCAAGCGTTAAAAGCTTCTGGTGAAAATAATACAATGAGCCAGTTCTCTTAATAACAGCTTTAATCAACACAAAGTAAGCATTGAGATAAACGAGCCCCTCTCTCGTTTATCTCTTTTTTTATGGATACCCACGCCACTCTCCAATGGCTTTCAAATTCGTACACTGCAATATTGATGCATATCAAGTGTGTTTCAGTTTTCCCCCTAACGGCGATCTTTGTTTATTTTTTATGTGAGCGATTTATCGTTATTTCTTAATGAAGAGGCAACAATAACAAGATAAATTACCTACATATTAATAAAGGTGTCATATGCTATACGCGCAGTGTAAGCGTCTAGCAAAGCACACCTAGTATCGACTTTCTGATTGTTTAAAAATAT
>NZ_JBAKAZ010000072.1:0-12722 GCF_038155185.1 Psychromonas aquatilis | reverse complement strand
TCATCTCCTTTGAATATGAACATTAGATCACATCTTTAACGGAATTGGTATAACTCAGTTAATTTAAATAATTAAGATTTAATATTGCTAGGATATTTAGGTTGTTAAATATTTGCTTTACAGCTTAGTAAATAGTTGAGGATAGTCTTAACTAATAAGCAATCATCAATAATTAATTTCTATCATTGATGCTACATAGCTTAATTAATTTAAAAGGTAGGATTGAAAGTTGGTTAGAGGTATAAAATAAAAAGGCGACCCTAAGGTCGCCTTTACTACGAAAGTGTAAATATCTACTTACGTGTTAACTTAATAGCACGTAACTGCGCAACTGCTTGAGCAAGTTGTGCAGTAACCAGTGCAAAGTCAATTTCCTTAGATGGATTTGACATTTGTTCTTCGGCAGCACGTTTAGCTTCTTCTGCTTTTGCTAGGTCAAGATCTTGACCACGAATAGCAGTATCAGCTAAAACGGTAACACCGCCCGGCTGTACTTCAAGGAAACCACCTGAGATATAAATGACTTCTTCGCCACCATGTTGCTTAACCAATTGAACCATTCCTGGTTTAATTGGAGTCAGCAAAGGTGTGTGACCAGGCATAATACCTAGCTCACCTTCTTGACCAGATACTGATAAATGAGAAACACGTCCTGAAAACAGAGACTTTTCTGCACTTACAACATCTAAATGAGTGGTCATTGCTTTAGCCATAATAACCTCCAGCAGTTACATTTTCTTAGCGTTTTCGACAGCTTCTTCAATTGCACCTACGTATAGGAACGCTTGCTCAGGGATATCATCGTAATCACCAGCAATTAAGCCTTTAAAGCCAGCTAATGTGTCTTTAAGTGATACGTAAATACCTGGGTCGCCCGTAAATACTTCAGCTACGTGGTAAGGTTGAGTTAAGAACTTCTCAACTTTACGTGCACGAGATACGATTTGCTTATCTTCTTCAGAAAGCTCATCCATACCTAGGATAGCAATGATATCTTTTAGCTCTTTATAACGCTGTAAGATACCTTGTACACCACGTGCAATATCGTAATGCTCTTGTCCAACAACTAATGGATCAAGTTGACGAGATGTTGAATCTAACGGGTCAATCGCTGGGTATAGACCCATAGATGCGATATTACGGTTAAGTACAACTGTTGCGTCTAAGTGAGCAAAGGTTGTTGCAGGAGATGGATCCGTTAAATCATCCGCAGGTACGTATACCGCTTGGATAGAAGTGATAGAACCCACTTTAGTTGATGTAATACGCTCTTGTAATACACCCATCTCTTCTGCAAGAGTTGGTTGGTAACCAACGGCTGATGGCATACGACCTAGTAGTGCCGATACCTCTGTTCCCGCTAGTGTGTAACGGTAGATGTTATCAACAAATAATAGTACGTCTTTACCTTCATCACGGAAGCGCTCAGCCATAGTAAGACCAGTCAGGGCAACACGTAAACGGTTTCCTGGTGGCTCATTCATTTGACCGTAAACCATTGCTACTTTTGATAATTCAGGATTTTCAACGTTTACAACGCCAGCTTCCTGCATTTCATGGTAGAAATCGTTACCTTCACGAGTACGCTCACCAACACCAGCAAAAACAGACAAACCTGAATGTTTAAGTGCGATGTTATTGATAAGCTCCATCATGTTTACTGTTTTACCAACACCAGCACCACCGAATAGGCCGATTTTACCACCTTTTGCGAATGGGCAGATTAAGTCAATAACTTTAATACCAACTTCTAGTGTTTCAGCTGTTGCTGACTGCTCTTCATATGAAGGTGCAGCGCGGTGAATCTGATAATGTTCTGCAGACTCAACTGGACCACATTCATCGATAGGCTCACCTAATACATTCATGATACGGCCTAATGTAGCCGTACCAACAGGTACTGTAATAGCCTGTTTAGTATCAGTAACTTCTAAACCACGACTTAAACCTTCAGAAGCACCCATAGCGATACAACGTACAACGCCACCGCCAATTTGTTGCTGCACTTCCATAGTTAGGTTTTTTTCAGTCACGATCAGTGCACTGTATATATTCGGAACGCTGTCTTGTGGAAATTCAACATCCACAACAGCACCGATAATCTGTACGATTTTACCTGAACTCATTTCTGATCCTCTAAAATCTATCTTTTAAAATTATACCGCAGCCGCACCACCACAAATCTCAGAAAGTTCCTGAGTAATTGCAGCTTGACGTGCTTTATTGGCAACAAGTTGTAAATCATCAATCAAGTCACTTGCGTTATCAGTTGCAGCTTTCATTGCAACCATACGTGAAACTTGTTCACACGCTAAGTTTTCAACTACCGCTTGATACACTTGAGATTCAACATAACGAACAAGTAGTGAATCTAAAATTTTCTTAGGATCACCCTCGTAAATGTAATCCCAAAGATCAGTAGCAACTTCATCATCACCTTCTGCTTTTGGCAGAGGTAATAATTGACTGATAGTCGGCTCTTGCACCATGGTACTAACGAATTTATTGTTCACTATGTACAAACGATCAATTTTGCCTGTGTCGTAAGCATCTAACATTATTTTCACCGAACCGATTAAATCATCGATTGTCGGAGCATCACCTAAAGATGTTGCTTGAGCAATAATATTAGCGCCTAATCCACCAAAGAAACTCGCTGCTTTTGAACCGATAACGGTTAAATCAACGTCAACACCAGCTTCGCTGTGTTTTTTCATTTCTTGGATAACAGGTTTAAATAAATTAATATTTAAACCACCACACAAACCACGATCACTTGAAACGACAATATAACCAACACGCTTAATCTCTCTATCTTCAAGATAAGGGTGATGGTATTCCAAGTTACCTAACGCGATATGACCGATCACTTTGCGCATAGTAGTTGCATAAGCAAGACTGCTTTCCATGCGCAATTGCGCACGACGCATCTTCGATGCAGCTACCATTTCCATAGCACCAGTGATCTTTTGAGTGTTTTTCACACTCGCGATCTTATTTCTAATTTCTTTATCGCCGGCCATTTCTAACTCCTAATTAATGCATAATTAATAACAGTTGTTATCAATTAATTACCAGGTTTGCGTCGCAACGAAAGCTTCTAAAATTTCTTTTAATTTGCCTTCAGTTTCTTTGCTGTAATCACCAGTTTCATTAATGCGAGCATAGAATTCTGCATGCTCATTTTTAGCGTAAGAGATTAAAGATGCTTCAAAGTCTAATACTTTTTCAACATCGACATCATTTAAGAAGCCTTTCTCTGCAGCAAATAGTGATAACGCTTGTTCAGTTACTGACATAGGAGCATATTGTTTTTGCTTCATTAATTCAGTTACTTTTTTACCATGGTCAAGTTGTTTACGAGTTGCTTCATCTAAGTCAGATGCAAACTGTGCAAACGCCGCTAATTCACGATATTGCGCTAAAGCAGTACGAATACCACCAGAAAGCTTTTTAATAATTTTACACTGAGCAGCACCACCAACACGTGATACAGAAATACCTGGATCAACAGCTGGACGAACACCATTATTAAACAGTTCAGTCGTTAAGAAGATCTGGCCATCAGTAATAGAGATTACATTTGTTGGTACGAATGCTGATACATCACCCGCCTGCGTTTCAATGATAGGTAATGCTGTTAATGAACCAGTTTTACCTTTCACTTCACCTTTAGTAAAGGTTTCAACGTAGTGCTCGCTTACACGAGAAGCACGCTCAAGAAGACGTGAGTGAAGATAGAAAACATCACCAGGGTATGCTTCACGACCAGGTGGACGTTTAAGCAGTAGTGATATTTGACGATAAGCAACAGCTTGCTTAGAAAGATCATCGTATACAATCAGTGCATCTTCACCGCGATCACGGAAGTATTCACCCATTGAACAACCAGCATATGGTGCTAGGTATTGAAGTGCAGCTGCTTCAGAAGCAGAAGCCACAACAACGATTGTGTTTTCTAATGCGCCATGCTCTTCAAGTTTACGTACTGCGTTAGCAATAGTTGACGCTTTTTGGCCAATTGCTACGTAGATTGAGTATAAACCTGTTGATTTTTGGTTAATGATTGCATCGATTGCAATAGCAGTTTTACCTACTTGACGGTCACCGATGATAAGCTCACGTTGACCACGACCGATTGGAATCATTGAATCAATTGATTTCCAGCCTGTTTGTACAGGTTGGTCAACTGATTTACGATCGATTACACCAGGTGCAATAACTTCAATAGGAGAGTAACCATCGTTTACGATTGGCCCTTTTCCATCAATCGGCTCACCCATTGTGTTTACTACACGACCAAGAAGACCTTTACCTACTGGCACTTCAAGGATACGACCTGTAGATTTTACCTTTTCACCTTCTTTAAGGTTACGGTAAGGTCCCATTACAACAGCACCTACAGAGTCACGCTCAAGGTTAAGTGCCATAGCAAAGCTACCATTTGGTAGTTCGATCATTTCACCTTGCATACATTCAGCAAGGCCATTGATGCGAATAATACCATCGCTTACAGAAACGATTGTACCTTCATTTCGCGCTTCGCTTACCGCTTCAAATTTTTCAATTCGTTGCTTGATAAGATCGCTAATTTCAGTGGAATTCAGTTGCATGCTAACTTCCCATTAAGATTGTAAAGTATGTGATAAACGAGTTAGTTGACCGTTAGCAGAGCTATCAATCACTAAATCACCTGCGCTAATTACCATTCCAGTAATTAGCGATTTATCAATACTACAATTTAGGTTAACTTTTCGTGCGAGACGTTTTTCTAGCGAAGCACTTAATTCTTTTTGATGTGCTTTAGATAAGGCATAAGCAGAAGTAACATCAACGTTAATTTCTTTCTTATACTCAGTTTCTAAATCAGCAAAAAGCTGTGCAACGCGAGGTAAAACACTCAAACGTCCATTTTCAGCTAATACTTTAATAAAGTTTTGACCTTGCTCGTTGAGTTGGTCGCCACAAACATTAATAAAGAGACTAGCTAACTCTTCTGTTGCTTTATCGCGAGTCAATATTTTTGCTACCGTTGCATCTTGTGCAACTTCAGAAGCAAAAAACAGCATCGTAGACCAAGCTTCGATGTTGTTATTATCCACTGCAAATTCAAAAGCGGCTCTTGCATAAGGACGAGCTATAGTTGTCAAATCAGACATAAGCTTGCTCCTTTATAGTTCAGCAACTAATTTATCAATAATATCGCTATTGGCTTCTTTATCGATAGAGCGCTTAATAATTTTCTCAGCACCAGCAATAGCTAACGTAGCAACTTGTCGACGTAACTCTTCTTTAGCACGGTTACGCTCCGCTTCAACTTCCGCTTCACCTTGAGCAATAATTTTATTACGCTCAGCTTCTGCTTCATTTTTAGCTTCTTCAACAATTTGTGTACGACGCTTGTTAGCTTGATCAATTATCTCTGCAGCTTGCGCTTTAGCTTCTTTCAACTTTTCAGTTGATTTAACTTGTGCAAGTTCAAGATCTTTACCTGCTCGCTCAGCTTGAGTTAAACCATCAGCAACTTTCTTTTGACGCGCTTCAATAGCATCCAGAAGTGGTGGCCAAACATACTTCATACAGAACCAAACAAAAAACGCAAATGCGATTGTTTGGCCTATCAGGGTTGCGTTGATATTCATAACGGCTCCTTAATAATTAAGTTAATTAAGATCCGGTATTACGCAGGTAGTTGAGCTAGGAACGGGTTTGCGAATACAAAGAACAACGCAACACCAACCGCAATCATAGAGATCGCATCTAGCAGACCAGCCACGATAAACATTTTAGTTTGTAAAGCAGGACCTAATTCAGGCTGACGTGCAGTCGCTTCTAAGAATTTACCACCTAAGATAGCAAAACCTACCGCTGTACCGAATGCAGCAAGACCAATCATAAGTGCAACAGCGATTGCCGTAGAGCTGATAATAGTTTCCATTTTTTTTCTCCGAAAAGTTTTAAATTATTGAAATTGATTAATAAAGTTAGTTTTAAAATTAGTGATCTTCATGTGCCATGCTGAGGTAGACAATAGTCAACATCATAAAAATAAAGGCCTGAAGCACGATAACCAGAATATGGAAGATTGCCCACGGCACAGAAAGTGCTGCTTGCGACCACCATGGCATCAATGCGATCAGAATAAAGATCAACTCACCTGCGTACAGATTACCAAACAAACGAAGTGATAAAGAAATCGGCTTCGCTACCAATGAGATTGTTTCTAGTAAAAAGTTTACTGGAATAAATGCCCAATGATTAAAAGGTTGAAGTGTAAGTTCTTTTACAAACCCACTTAGCCCCTTGATTTTGATAGAGTAAAAAACAATTAATATAAATACACTTAAAGATAAACCAAAAGTTATATTTAAATCAGTTGTTGGTACTACTTTCATGTAAGGGATACCTAAGAACTGCTTGGCGGCTTCTGGCATAAAGTCAATAGGAATTAGATCCATCAAATTCATCATGAAAATCCAGACAAAAATGGTAAGAGCTAATGGTGCGATAATTTGGCTACGACCATGAAAGGTCTCTTTAACCGAACCATCAACAAACTCAACCAACATTTCTACGAAACATTGAAGTTTGCCAGGTACACCTGTTGTTGCTTTTTGTCCAACCTTGTAAAAAATAAACAAGAATAGGACACCGAGGCCAACTGAAAATAGGAGTGAGTCAATATGCCAAGTCCAAAAACCAGCATCCGAACAAGCATGATTAAATGCAAATTCACCATCTACTGTACACAATTTTGCGTTAGTAAGGTGATGTTGGATATATGCTGAAGAAGTTAATACTTCATCTTTAGCTGTCATTTTTCATCCCGTTATTATTGTAAAAAAAGAAAGGCGCTAACCATTGTGATATTACCAGTAATAGAAATGAAATATAAAAAGCACTTAATGATAAGGCTCCGAATTTCAAAAATACGACAAGCAACAACACAGTTAAAAAGAGTTTAATAGCCTCCCCTGCGTAAAACCCCCTAAGCACTTTTCTTGACTGTCTAGCGCCCGCGTGAGCGAATGCCATCCAAACAAAAATAAAATTAGGAAGCAAAAAAGTGATCCCGCCAAATAAAGAAGAGTAACCCGCTTGATTTGAAAAGAACACTGTTGAAATCAATGCTAAAGACAGCACTAACAATAATTGAAAAGCCACCATTTTCAGCCCTGAAATCTGACCTTTTTTTGCTAGTTTATCAACCACTTTGATTTCCCTTTACTAGCTAATTTAGACCATGACTAAATAATAAATAAAATCACTTTCTTAGCCCAAATTAAAACCTACGCAAATTATACCGACAAAAAATGTCAATGCAATATAGAGCGGCTATAAGCAAGCAATAATCATTGAATTATTAACGTTATTTAGTCACGAATAAAAAAACTAAGTATTGATTTAAAATAATAAAGAATAGAATTAGATCAGTTTTGTTCAATTAATGTGATCAATGCATCTAAGTCTGTAATAGAAGTGTAATCTATGACCAATTTTCCTTTACCATTTTTATTATTTTTAGCTGAAACTTTGAGTCCGAGTTTATTTTCTAAACTTGTTACTAATAACTCAGTTTTTTCACAAATAGGGGGAGGGGTTTTTACTTTTTCTGGGGTTTGAGCTTGTTTCACTAATTTTTCAGTATCACGCACGTTTAATGCTTTAGCGACGACTATTTTAGCGAGCTCTGATTGTAATTCACCTTCGCATACTAATAATGCTCTAGCGTGGCCCATTTCTATATCACCATGCTCTAACAACATTTGTACATCAGGGTTAAGGTTATTAAGGCGTAATAAATTACTGACAGCAGTACGAGATTTCCCTACTGCATTGGCAACTTCTTGGTGGGTTAATTCAAATTCATCAACAATACGCTTTAAAGCTATCGCTTCTTCCATTGCATTAAGGTTTTCACGCTGGATATTCTCAATTAATGCAATCGCAATAGCGGCATCATCTTCAACATTTTTAATCAAACACGGGATCGATTCTAAACCAACCATTTTCGCAGCACGCCAACGACGTTCGCCGGCAATTATTTCGTATTTTTGATGTCCGGTCTTACGAATTACAACAGGTTGAATGATACCCTGTGCTTGAATTGAGTTAGCAAGTTCTTGTAATGCCTCTGATGACATATCTCGGCGAGGTTGGTACTTACCAACTTGTAATAAAGAGATATTAATATTTTGTAATTCACCTTTATCCTGTTCAGTGACTTCTTGTGCTTTTTCAGCATTAATATCATGGGAGACTTGTTTGTTACGTGTAACAGTACTGCTACTTAACAAGGAATCTAAACCTTTCCCTAAACCTCTTTTCTTACCTAACATATTAAACCACTTCCTGTTCGTTACTGTTAGCCTGTTCTTCTCGTCTTAATATTTCACCTGCTAATGATAGGTATGCTCTAGCGCCTGTAGAGCTTTTATCATAATACATTACAGGCTTACTGAAGCTTGGTGCTTCAGCTAGGCGAATATTACGAGGAATGATCGTTCGATAAACCTTTTCACCAAAGTGCTTCTTTAATTGGTCTGATACATCGGTAGATAGTCGATTACGTGGATCGTACATAGTCCTTAAGATCCCTTCAACTTTAAGATCCGAATTAACTACCGCAGTTAATTTGCTAATGGTATCAATCAGTGCTGTTAATCCCTCTAAGGCATAATACTCACACTGCATTGGAACCAACACAGAGTCAGCAGCAGTCATGGCATTAACGGTCAACATATTCAACGAAGGAGGGCAATCTATAAAGATATAGTCATAAATATCCCTAGCACCTTCTAATGCTGCTCTTAAACGCGTTTCACGAGCGAAAAAGGTCATTAATTTAACTTCAGCAGCGGTTACGTCACTGTTTGCAGCAACTAAATGGAAACCACCACTTGTTTCAGTTTCAACAACATCAGCTAAAGGTAATTCATCGATCAAAAGATCATAAGCAGTATGAGCAACTTCGTATTTATCGATACCACTTCCCATAGTGGCGTTACCTTGAGGATCAAGATCGATAATTAAAACTTTACGTTTAGTCGCAGCCATAGAGGCTGCTAAATTAACACAGGTTGTTGTTTTACCAACACCACCTTTTTGATTTGCAACTGCTATTATTTTACCCACAAATACCTACCCGATAATATATTTGAATCACTACAAAATACGTTTAACTTTAACTAAACATCGTTCTCCATCTAATTCAGGAACGTCTAATGTAACTGATTCTATAAATTCAAATTTAGAATCTAAATTAGTAATTTCAGATTCAGGATATTGTCCTTTGAGTGCTAAGAAATGTCCATTTTCATTAGGCAGATGATGACACCAAGATAACATATCTTCTAATGATGCAAAGGCTCTACTTAAAACACAATCAAACCTATCTTCAGGTTGATATTCTTCAACACGACTTTGTACTATTTCTACATTTTTAAGGCCTAAACTTAAAATCGCTTGTCGTATAAAGCGTAACCTTTTGCCTAAGCTATCTAATAATACAAACTGTTTATCAGGATTTAAAATAGCTAAAGGCAAACCAGGTAAACCAGGCCCTGTACCAACATCAATAAATCGTTGGCCTGATAAATAAGGTGATACGACAACACTATCCATAATATGTTTCACTAACATTTGAGAAGGGTCACGTACTGATGTCAGATTATAGGCTTTATTCCATTTTGCCAATAGTTCAACTAACTCAATGAGTTGTGAAACTTTTTTTTCTTCAATGTTTAAGTCAGTCTGTGCTAATAAAGCATCTAGTTCAGTTCGTAAACTCATTAAACAGCCTTACGACGAACGCCGTTCTTTTTTAAATGAATAAGTAAGATTGAAATAGCAGCAGGTGTTATACCTGATACGCGAGATGCCTGACCAATGCTTTCTGGTTTAAGGTCATTCAACTTAGCTATTACTTCATTTGATAAACCTTTAATCTCAGTATAATCAAGATCGTTTGGTAAAACGGTATCTTCATGGCGCTTAAGTTTTGCTATTTCATCTAATTGACGATCAATATAACCTTGATACTTAATCTTAATCTCAACTTGTTCAGCAGCGATAGGATCACTAATTGCTGGACCAAGACCATCTACTTTCATCAATGTATCATAATCAACTTCAGGACGACGTATCATTGCTTCTAACGTACTTTCACGTTGCATTGGTGTCTTAAGAAGCGAATTAATTTGTTCTGCGTTATTTGAACCTGGGTTTACCCAATGTGTTTTTAAGCGTTGCAGTTCTTTTTCTACTGATTCTTGTTTTTCGCTAAACGCTTTCCAACGAGTATCGTCAACCAAACCTAACTCACGGCCTTTCTCTGTTAAACGCGTATCAGCATTATCTTCACGTAGTAATAAGCGATATTCTGCACGGCTAGTAAACATACGGTAAGGTTCTTTTGTACCTAATGTAGAAAGATCGTCAACTAATACGCCCATATATGCCTGATCACGGCGTGGTGACCAAGCTTCTTTATCTTGTACTTGTAAGCCTGCATTCATACCAGCCAATAAACCTTGAGCACCAGCTTCTTCATACCCTGTTGTACCATTAATTTGTCCAGCAAAGAAAAGACCATCGATATATTTGCTTTCCAATGTTGATTTAAGATCACGAGGATCAAAGTAATCATACTCAATCGCGTATCCAGGACGTGTTACAAAGGCATTTTCAAACCCTTTCATCGATTGAATAAACTTAAGCTGCACATCAAAAGGTAGGCTGGTAGAAATACCGTTTGGATAAACCTCATGCGTTGTTAACCCTTCAGGCTCAACGAATATTTGATGTGAATTCTTGTCAGCAAAACGCATTATTTTATCTTCGATAGAAGGGCAGTAGCGTGGTCCTACACCTTCAATAACACCCGAATACATTGGGCTACGATCAAGGTTATCACGAATGATATCGTGTGTTTTCTCGTTTGTATGAGTGATGTAACAAGGTATTTGACGAGGATGTTGCTCACGATTACCTAGGAATGAAAATACAGGTGTTGGGTTATCACCATGTTGTACTTCTAATCCAGAGAAATCGATACTACGTGCATCAATACGAGCAGGTGTCCCAGTTTTAAGGCGTCCCATACGTAAAGGCATTTCTTTTAATCGATCAGATAGTGTAATTGAAGCTGGATCACCGGCTCTACCACCACTATAGTTTTTCATACCAATATGGATTAAACCATTTAAAAAAGTACCAACCGTTAAGACAACTGATTTAGCAGAAAAACGCACACCCATTTTAGTAATAGCACCAACAACGCGATCGTTTTCAATAACAAGATCTTCAACTTCTTGTTGAAATATTTTTAAGTTTTCTTGGTTTTCTAATTTTTCACGTATAGCAGCTTTATATAAAAGACGATCTGCTTGTGCTCTAGTTGCGCGAACAGCAGGCCCTTTACTTGAGTTAAGTGTTCTAAATTGGATACCACCTTTATCGATAGCAGAAGCCATTAAGCCGCCTAATGCATCAATCTCTTTTACAAGATGACCTTTACCAATACCGCCAATAGCGGGATTACATGACATTTGACCTAACGTTTCAATGTTGTGAGTTAATAATAAGGTTTTTAACCCCATTCTGGCTGGTGCAGCAGCAGCTTCAGTGCCTGCATGGCCTCCACCGATAACGATAACGTCAAACTGTTCATGATAAATCATAATATTCCAAATAAAGCATTTTAAAAATTGAAAGCAGGATTTTACTCTTTTAAAAAATAAAGGGAAGCTAGAACCTCCTTTTTAAACAAAAGAATAGTATTAGTATTATATATAGATCTTTAAAGATCTTTTATTACTATACTTACTAAGTAATTAGATTTCTGTGTAAAACAGCTATAAATATATAAAGATCAGGATCTTAAAAGAGATCCGATCGTGTGAGTAATAATGGATCTATTTGAGATCAACCTGAGTATAGAAAGCGCCTTTATCAACAGGCCTTTTTATGCACAATATTATAACGTAATTACGCAAAACTAATTCAAGAGTTATAAATGATTTATTCACAGAAACTTGTGGGTAACTTTAAAATTAATTAACTCGTTTTTTAAGATCTTCTATCCACGAAGGGATCCATTCTTCTACTTTATCTTCAGGGATCGGAGAATTTACTACATCAATATAAAAAGTATCTCCTATTTTCGTTGCACCACTTTCTAATAAAAGATCATTTACATTCTTAGCTGCATGGCAATAGGTATCATAATTTGAGTCACCAATACCGACTAAACCAAAATATACATTATCTAATTTAGTATTAAGTTGTTTGATTTGTTCTATATAAGGTTTGAAATTATCTGGGTAATCACCAGCTCCATGTGTTGCTAAACAAATTAACCAGATTTGTTGTGTTTCAATATCTAACTTTGTTAAGTCTGGCGTGAAATGCATATTAGTAGTAAAACCTGCACTTTCTAAATAAGGCTGGGTAGCTTCGGCTACGTATTCAGTAGAACCTAATGTACTACCAACTAAAATCTCAATATTAATCACAATATATGTTCTCTCTTTTATATGTATATAAGTAAGGTATAGACGAAAAACACATTATAACGATAAGAATTGTAAATAAAGCACTGATTTTGTATGAAAACACCCCACTTTGTTCGCAAAATAATCATTCAAACAGTTAATTGCAAATAATCACAATAAAACGCTTGCCAATGTGATCTGAATCCCTATAATGCGCATCCACAGACA
>NZ_JBAKAZ010000071.1:0-13028 GCF_038155185.1 Psychromonas aquatilis | reverse complement strand
AAGTCATTTTTTCTGCGTAAAATTTAGATCACTTATTTAATATAATTGGTATAATACCATTTAAAACGACAATACATCTTCCAAAGGTGCACTGGTTTTAGTCTGCATTGTCCCTTCAATTTGCGTTTAATCATTATCTATTCAGTTTCTTTTAAATAGTTAAGGATCTTCTAAATCACTCTGTGTTAGCATCGCGCTGAAAATTCTTCACCTATTTTTTTATTGCTAATGAGAGTCGAAATGGAACACTTTATTACCCTTTATTTAAAGCTATTTTTTATGATGACGCCTTTCTTTGTATTATCGGTTTTTTTGATTTTAAGTAAGAGCCTCAATGCAAGTGAAAAAAAGAGGGTGATTGTAAAGCTGAGCATTACTGTGTTGGTTATTAGCTTAGTCTTTTTAATTTTTGGTCAATACATTTTCAGTTTATTCGGTATTACCTTGGACGCATTTAAAATCGGAGCGGGTTCTGTATTGTTTTTGAGTGCTTTGGAAATGATTAAAGGCGAAGCAGAAATGCCAGAAGGGACGAATAAGCGTGGAGGGGACTTTGCGATCGTCCCATTGGCAATCCCTGTAACAGTCGGCCCAGGTTTGATAGGGATATTAATGGTTATTGGCGCTGAGTTACAAACCTTTGGTGATATTGCGAGCGTCACAGCCTCTTTAATTGCTGCTGTCGGTTCTGTGGCGGCGGTGCTTTTATTTTCCAATAAAATACAACGTTTGCTAGGGCCACAGGGTCTAGAGGTATTACCTAAAATAACCGGTTTATTTGTCTCTGCTATCGGTGCTCAAATTGTATTTTCTGGTATTAAAGGCTTTTTTGTTGAATCGTTATTATTACATTAACAACTAATTTTATTAAATAAATTGTCAATGCTGGTGGTTGAGACCTGGACTAGAAACTAGATAGTTGAGCTTATCTGCTAGCACTCTTTAATTAGGTGAGCATCGACGTTACAGCAGTGCAGTTCGCCATAAATATGCCTTAGCGATGCTCATTTATTTATGACTAATATGCGTTTATTTTGTGGGTTGTTTCATTACCTTTTGATGACATTAAGAAAATAATTGAGAAAATATCTGATATAGGCTTGTTTTATCAATTGTTGTCCCCATCATAAAATAAATAGATTTATTAATGATAGTAGGAAAGTGGTTGTTTAAAAAACAAGCAAACAATCACTAAAAGCACAAAACAACTAAAAATAGCTTGCACATTGCATTTTTACTATGGGCTACCTATCGACTATCGTAATAACAGCGTCTATAATGGCGCGTCTTAAATTTCACCCTATAAATTACTAACTAATTTTTAATTAAGGTGTCATTTTTATAATGCGATAGTCTAAGCAAATACACCTTAGTGATGAAAGCAAATATAAATACCAATGCTTTTATCAGTAAAAACAAATTTTAACGTAAAAGATAAAGGAAATAACATGCAAGTTTCTGTTGAGTCTACACAAGGTCTAGAGCGCGTATTAACAATTACTGTTGATGCTGCAGCATTTGATAAAGAGTATGATGGTCGTATCCGTCACCTTTCTAAAACACAACGTGTTGATGGCTTTCGCCCTGGTAAAGTACCTGCATCAGTTATCGCTAAACGTTTTGGTGCAGCTGTAGAGCAAGAAGTTGGCGGTGAATTAATGCAACGCAACTTTTACGATGCAATCGTAGCTGAAAAACTAAACCCTGCAGGTTCTCCTGCTGTTGCGCCAAAAGAGCGTAAGAAAGGCGAAGACTTTGTTTTCACTGCAACATTTGAAGTTTACCCAGAAGTAACATTAAACGAACTAGATGCTTTAGAAGTTGAAACAGTAGCGACTGAAGTTGAAGATGCTGACCTAGACAAAATGCTAGTAACATTACAAAAGCAACACGCTGAGTGGAACGCAGTTGAGCGTGAATCTCAAAATGATGACCAAGTAACTGTTGATTTTGAAGGTTCTATTGACGGTGAGTTATTTGAAGGCGGTAAAGCTGAAGGTTTCCAAATCGTTTTAGGTAGCAACCGAATGATTCCTGGTTTTGAGTCGGGTATTGTTGGACAAAAAGCAGGTTCTGAGTTTACTATTGATGTTACTTTCCCTGAAGAATACCATGCAGAGCAGTTAAAAGGTAAAGTTGCACAGTTCAAAATCAACCTTACAAAAGTTGAAGAGCAAATCCTACCTGAACTAACAGAAGAGTTTGTTAAGAAATTCGGCGTTGAAAGCGGTGATTTAGAATTACTTAAAGCTGATGTTAAGAAAAACATGCAACGTGAACTTGAGCAAGTATTAAAAAATACTGCTAAAGACAACGTATTAACTGCATTAGTTGAAGGTAATGAAGTTGAAGTACCTAAAGCGCTTGTTGACGGCGAAGTAAATGTACTACGTAAACAAGCAATGGAGCGTTACGGTAAAGAGATGGACCAATCTAACTTACCTGAGCTACCAGCTGAATTATTCACTGAGCAAGCAGAAAAACGCGTAAAAGTTGGTCTGTTACTAGGTGAAGTAATTAAAGTTAACGAATTAAAAGTTGATGAAGCGAAAGTAACAGCACTAATTGAAACAGCTGCTTCTGCTTATGAAAACCCAGCAGAAGTTGTTGAATACTATAAAAACAACAAAGAATTAATGCAAAACATGGAAAATGTTGCATTAGAAGAGCAAGCAGTTGATTTTATAATTGAAAAAGCTAAAGTAACTGAAGTGAAAAAATCGTTCGACGAAGTGATGAATAAACCTGCTGCTTAATAATTTAAATTATTAATTCAACTGGTTGTACGCTTTAATGGCTCGAGTGAATTCACTCGGGCCATTTTCATTTTTAATGTATGCAATAAAAATAATTAATTAGGATAGAATATGATAAATCCATTTGCTGGAAATTCAGAACAAATCAGTAACGCACTTGTCCCAATGGTTGTTGAACAAACAGCAAAGGGCGAACGCTCATATGATATCTACTCTCGACTGTTAAAAGAGCGTGTTATCTTTTTAACAGGTCAAGTTGAAGACCACATGGCAAATCTGATCACTGCACAATTATTGTTTTTAGAATCAGAAAGCACAGAAAAAGATATCTACATCTACATTAACTCTCCAGGTGGTTCAATTAGTGCAGGTATGGCAATTTACGATACGATGCAATTTATCAAACCTGATGTAAGTACTATTTGTATGGGAATGGCTGCAAGTATGGGCGCATTTTTATTAGCAAGTGGTGCAGAAGGTAAACGTCATGTATTACCCAATGCTAAAGTGATGATTCACCAACCATTAGGCGGTTTTAAAGGGCAAGCATCTGACTTTGAAATCCATGCCAAAGAGATCATTGCAACTAAGCAACGTATGAATGAATTATTAGCATTCCACACGGGTAAAGATATTGATGTTATTGCGAAAGATACTGATCGTGATAACTTTTTACGACCACAAGAGGCAGTTGACTACGGTCTTGTTGACTCTATTTTAACTCGTAGAAAATAATGAAAGGATAAAAGAAAACCATGTCCGATAAAAATAACAATGATGCTGATAACAGCAACCTATTGTATTGCTCCTTCTGTGGTAAAAGCCAACATGAAGTTAAAAAGCTGATTGCAGGGCCTTCTGTTTACATCTGTAATGAATGTGTGGATCTTTGTGACGACATCATTAAAGAAGAGTTTGCTGAATTGGCAATGGCGTCATCTGATGCAGACAATAGCGATAAAAAATTACCAACACCTCATGAAATCCGTGCGTCTTTAGATGACTACGTTATTGGTCAAGACTTAGCGAAGAAAGTGCTGTCTGTTGCAGTATATAATCACTACAAACGTTTAAAACATGGTGATGTTGCTGATGGTGTAGAGTTAAGTAAATCAAATATCTTATTAATTGGTCCAACAGGTAGTGGTAAAACGTTATTGGCTGAAACAATGGCGCGTCTATTAGATGTACCATTTACAATGGCTGATGCAACAACGCTAACTGAAGCGGGTTATGTTGGTGAAGATGTTGAAAACATTATTCAAAAGCTATTACAAAAATGTGATTACGATCCTGAAAAGGCACAACGTGGCATTATTTATATCGATGAAATAGATAAAATTACGCGTAAATCTGAAAACCCATCAATCACACGTGATGTGTCTGGTGAAGGTGTACAGCAAGCGCTATTGAAACTAATTGAAGGAACTGTTGCTTCGATTCCACCTCAAGGTGGACGTAAACATCCAAATCAAGAGTTTATACAAGTAGATACTTCTAAGATCTTATTTATTTGTGGCGGTGCATTCTCAGGGCTTGACGGCATTATTGATCAGCGTATCAATACTGATGCAGGTATTGGTTTTGGTGCTACCGTACGCGATAAAGAGAATAAAGAATCGTTAAGCGATACGTTCAAGAAAGTAGAGCCTCAAGATTTAACTAAATATGGGTTAATTCCTGAGTTTATTGGTCGTTTACCTGTTGTAGCGACATTGACTGAGTTAGATGAAGAAGCATTAGTTGAAATCTTAACTGCGCCTAAAAATGCGATTACTAAGCAATATGCTGCTTTATTTGGTTTAGAAGACGTAGAGCTTGAGTTCCGTCCTGAAGCATTGACTGCGATGGCTAAAAAAGCGATGGACCGTAAAACAGGTGCGCGTGGTTTACGTTCAATTGTTGAATCAGTCTTATTAGAGACAATGTATGATTTACCTTCTGAAGAGAATGTAAGCAAAGTTGTGATCGATGAGAGTGTTATTTTAGGCGAATCAGAGCCGTTATTAGTTTATTCTGAAGAAAATAATAAAAAAATATCGTCTGATAAATAAGCAACTAGCAATTAATCAAACAAAAAGAGGGCAAATTGCCCTCTTTTTTATTTATATACTTGAAAAAAATCAAAAAATCCCCAGTATTAATTTGTTATAAAATATATTTACACTAAGCGACACAATAAAATTAATTTTGACTTAGTGTTTTTTCATGAATTCATTTCAATGCTTTCTCTGGGGACAATATGAAATTAGAAACAGACCAGTTAGTAACCTTACCTGTATTACCACTCCGAGATGTTGTCGTTTACCCTCATATGGTTATCCCTTTATTTGTGGGCAGAAAAAAATCGATTAGCTGTTTAGAAGCTGCAATGGAACAAGGGAAAAAAGTATTTCTAATTGCACAGACTGAAGCGTCTTTAGATGATCCTAAAATTGAAGATCTTTATACCGTTGGTACCGTTGCAAATATTTTACAATTATTAAAGCTACCTGATGGGACAGTGAAAGTCTTAGTAGAAGGTGTACAACGTGCAAGCTTAGTGCGCAATGTTGAAAATGAAGAGTATTTCTTCTCGGAAGTTGAGCTTTTAGAAAGTGAAAAGGTTGACGAGAAAGAAGAAGAAGCACTGGTACGCAGTGTGCTTGGACAATTTGAGTCTTACATTAAACTCAATAAAAAAATACCACCAGAAGTACTTGCTTCAGTGAATGGCATCGATGAACCTGAACGTCTTGCTGATACCATTGCTGCACATATGCCATTAAACCTAGAAGACAAGCAAAATGCATTAGAGTTGACTAATGTCACTGAGCGCTTTGAGTATTTAATGGGCATGATGGAGAATGAAGAAGACATTCTAAAAGTTGAAAAGCGTATCCGTACCCGTGTAAAAAAACAAATGGAACGCAGCCAGCGTGAGTATTACCTTAACGAACAAATGAAAGCCATTCAAAAAGAGTTAGGGGATAGTGACGACGGACAGAGTGACTTAGACCAGCTTGCTGAGAAAATAGAATCAGCGGGTATGTCTGAGGAAGCGAAAGAAAAAGCATTATCTGAATTCAAAAAATTAAAAATGATGTCACCAATGTCTTCAGAAGCGAGTGTGATTCGTACCTATATTGAAAGCTTAGTTAATGTACCATGGAAAAAACGTAGTCCAGTTAAGAAAAATCTTGCGAAAGCACAAGAGATTTTAGACCAAGATCATTACGGTTTAGAAAAAGTTAAAGAACGTATTTTAGAATACCTAGCAGTACATACACGTATTAATAAACTTAAAGGCCCTATCTTATGTCTTGTCGGTCCTCCAGGTGTTGGTAAAACATCTCTCGGGCAATCAATTGCACGTTCAACGGGCCGTAAGTATGTCCGTATGGCATTAGGTGGTGTTAGAGATGAAGCTGAAATTCGTGGCCATCGTCGTACTTACATCGGTTCACTACCGGGTAAATTAATTCAAAAAATGACAAAAGTTGGGGTTAAAAATCCGCTGTTCTTATTAGATGAAATTGACAAAATGGCATCTGATATGCGCGGTGATCCTGCTTCTGCATTATTGGAAGTGTTAGACCCTGAACAAAATAATAGCTTTAACGATCATTACCTAGAAGTGGATTATGATCTATCTGATGTGATGTTTGTTGCTACATCAAACTCAATGAATATTCCAGGACCACTATTAGACCGTATGGAAGTGATTAATCTTTCTGGTTATACAGAAGATGAAAAGCTTAATATCGCTAATGGGCATTTGATTAGCAAACAAATTAAACGCAATGGGTTGAAAGAGTCAGAAATCTCTATCGATGATAGTGCAATTATTGGCATTGTACGTTACTACACGCGTGAAGCTGGTGTACGTGCATTAGAGCGCGAAATATCGAAAGTATGTCGTAAAGTTGTTAAAGATATTCTACTAGATAAAAAACTCAAAAAAATCAACGTGACAATCGATAACCTGAAAGACTATTTAGGTGTTCGCCGTTATGACTTTGGTAAAGCTGATTCTGAAAACCAAGTAGGGCAAGTAACAGGGCTGGCGTGGACATCTGTAGGCGGTGATCTATTAACCATTGAAGCGACCTCTGTACCAGGTAAAGGTAAGTTAACTTATACTGGTTCTTTAGGTGATGTCATGAAAGAGTCAATTCAAGCTGCCATGACAGTCGTTCGTGCTAAAGCGGAAGAATGGCGTATTAATGCTGACTTCCATGAGAAGCGAGACATCCATGTGCATGTTCCTGAGGGCGCAACACCAAAAGATGGTCCAAGTGCGGGTGCCGCTATGTGTACCGTGCTTATATCAAGCTTAACAGGGATTCCTGTGCGTGCAGATGTAGCAATGACGGGTGAAATTACCCTACGTGGCGAAGTACTCCCGATTGGCGGCTTAAAAGAAAAATTATTAGCTGCACGTCGTGGAGGAATCAAAACAGTATTGATTCCATTTGAAAATACACGTGACTTAGAGGAAATCCCTGATAATATTAAGGACCAACTAGAAATTAAACCAGTTCGTTGGATCGATGAAGTACTGGAAGTAGCCTTACAAGACAGTATTAAAGGTTTTTCCATTGGAAAAGATGACAAATAGGTGATTAGTCACTTAGAATAAGGCTAGCTACGTAAATTTATCGAATTTTTGCTTGATTGAAATTGAATACATCAGTAGCCTAGCCAAAGTTTTTTATTAAGTATTTATTATGTGCCATTCAATCGAAAATAGCACCAAACATTATAAACAGGGGATCCATACATGAACAAAGGACAATTAATCGATAACATCGCTGAAAGCGCAGATATCTCTAAAGCGGCAGCTGGTCGTGCATTAGACGCATTTATCGAAGGTGTTACAACAGCTTTAGTTGAAGGCGATAGCGTATCTCTAATCGGTTTTGGTGCTTTCTCAGTTAAAGAACGTGCTGCTCGTACAGGTCGTAATCCACAAACAAATGAGCCAATCCAAATTGCTGCAGCGAAAGTACCTGCATTTAAAGCGGGTAAATCATTAAAAGATGCTATCAACGTTTAATAGCGTTTTGATTGCACGGTTATGCATTAAGCGCGTCCTATGATGCGCTTTTTTTTTAAGTTTATAGAGTAAATATTATGTTAGATAAAATGCGCGAGGGCTCTCAAGGGATCGTAGCAAAAAGTATTTTAGTTGTTATTATTCTTTCTTTTGCTTTAGCTGGTGTAAGTAGCTATATAGGTGGCACATCAGAGGTAACGCCTGTTACCGTTAATGGAGAAGGGATTTCATCTCAACGTATTGAACAAGCTTATCAAAATGAAAGAGCTCGTTTACAACAACAGTATGGTCAACAGTTTGAGTTACTTGCTTCAACACCGGGCTTTGCGCAACAAATCCGTGCACAAGCAACGCAAGGTTTAATAACGGATCGATTAATTGCACAAGCTGTTGAAGAAATGGGATTACGCGTTAGTGATGAAGAAGTAAAAGATACAATTCGTAACACAACTGATTTCCAAACAGATGGCAAATTTAATAATAATCTATACCTATCTATCTTAAGAAATAACAACCTTTCACCTGAACAATACAGTACTAACTTAAAAGCAAGTTTAGTGCGATTACAGCTTTTAGAAACGTTGGTTGGTAGTGAATTTGTTTTACCATCTGAAGTTGAACAAGTTGCTAAATTACAAAGCCAAGAACGTGTTGCGCGTTTCTTAAATATTCAAACGGCTGATTTCGGTGAGCAAACGGTGACTGACCAAGAAGTTGAAGATTTTTATAATGAAAATACTGCTTCTTTCGAAAGTCCAGAGCAATTTGATGTCGAATATGTTTTATTAGATGCTGAAAAATTAGCAACTAATGCACCGTTAACAGAAGAAGAAATTGAAACTTACTACGACCAACATAAAGATGAATACACAAGTACTGAGCGTCGTAAGGTGGCTCATATCTTTATTGAAGGTGTAAGTGATGAATCAAAACAAAAAGCTGAAGCGATAGCTGCTGAAATTAAAGCAGGTGCAAACTTTGAAGAGTTAGCTCGTACAGAATCTGAAGACACGTTTTCAGCACAAAATGATGGTGAGCTAGATTGGTTTGAGCGCGGAGTAATGGATCCTGCATTTGATCAAGCAGCTTTTGCATTAAATACTGATGCACCTATCTCTGATGTTGTTCAATCTGATTTTGGTTTTCATATTATTAAATTAATTGATGCTGAAAATGGTGATGTGGTTCCATTAAGTGAAGTGAAGTCAAAAATTGAAGTCGCTTTAAATAATGAGAAGCAAAAATCTGTTTACGATACTTTATATCAAAACTTAAGTGATGTTGCCTTTGAGTCTCCGGACAGTTTAGATGAAGCGTCAAAAGAGGTTGGTGTTGATATCGTTTCTACTGGTTTATTTACTGCTGAAGATATCCCAGAACAATTAGATGTACCTGCAATTCGTAGTCAAATATTTGATCAAGACTTCCGTATTGAAGGTTTAAACTCTGAAGTGATTGAACTGAATGCGACTCAATCTATCGTGGTACGTATTAAAGAGTACAAAGAAGCTGCGACACAGCCGTTGAAAGAGGTGTCTGATATTATTGCTCTACAATTAAAAGAGCAAAAAGCAGCAGATGCAGCGCAAGCATTTGCTCAATCTCTGATAGTTAAATTGAATAACGGTGAATCAATTGATGCTGAGCTTGAAGCTAAAGATATTAGCTTTACAGATAAGCAAACATTAGCTCGTTATAGCCAAGAAGCTGATTCAGCAGTAGTTCAACGTTTATTTACACTGTCTAAACCAGCACAAGATCAAGTTGTACGTGATTATGTGGTAACAGGGCAGGGTAATGTTTCTTTGATTGAACTGTTTGATGTGGTTGCTGAAAATGAAGGTGCAGAGCCAGCTGCTGTAGAGCAAATTACAAGCTTTATGGAAAGAAGTGTTTCTGAGACGACTTATCAATCATTAGCTGCTTTATTACTAGAGAATGCTGATGTGGAATATGCAGGACAATAAGTCTTAAAGTATATTCCTTATAAAAAAGACTCCATTGAGTCGCTTTTTTTATTCTGTCAAAAACTACTACTTAGTTAATCTACTTATCCCAAAGCACTTTTCTAAAATGCTTGCGACATACTGAAACGTAACGCTCATTCCCGCCTATTGCGACTTGATCACCTTCTTGAATCGCATTGCCATTTTCATCTAAACGTAAAATCATATTTGCTTTTCTGCCACAGTGACAAATTGTTTTTAATTCGACTAACTTATCCGCCCAAGCTAATAAGTATTGGCTTCCTGGAAAAAGCTCTCCTTGGAAGTCGGTTTTAATGCCATAGCATAAAACAGGAATATCTAAAATATCGACAACGTAAGTGAGTTGTTTAACTTGTTCTTTACTTAAGAATTGTGATTCATCAATTAAGACGCAATGTTGCTGTTGTTGTTGCTGGACCTTTTCAATCATTGCGGCGAGATCATCGTCTTCAGTAAAGATATGTGCATCACTTTCAATACCAATACGCGATGCTATTTTACCTACTCCAGAACGGTTATCGATGGCAGCGGTTAATACAAATGTATTCATGCCTCTTTCTCGATAATTATAAGATGATTGTAAGAGGGATGTTGACTTACCTGCATTCATTGCTGAGTAATAAAAGTATAGTTGTGCCAAAATGTGGTCCTAATATAAGAATTTCTTCATAAACCTAAGCAAATAAGGTTAGGTTTTTGTCCGTTTATACATGATAACATTAGCAATTACTTTTAGGTTAATTGAAGGAAAATAACCTGATTTTTATTAATCTATTTAAAGCTTAAATACTAACAAGGAATTTAGCATGCAAAAAACTATTTTATATTATGTGTATGATCCAATGTGCAGTTGGTGTTGGGGCTATAGAGATACGTGGTTGAAATTATCTGACGCCTTAACAGCACAAGGAATAGAAGTGCGTTATCAGTTAGGAGGGTTAGCACCTGACTCAGACCAGGTTATGCCGTTAGCATTACAACAAACATTACAAGGCATATGGCGTAAAATTCAGGATCAATTGGGTACTCAGTTTAATTTTGATTTCTGGACTGAATGTCAACCACAGCGTTCTACTTATCCCGCATGTCGCGCTTGTTTAATTGCTAGAAAAGAGGGCAAAGAGAAAGAGATGCTGTTTGCAATACAACAGGCTTATTATTTAGGCGCGAAAAATCCTTCTTTAATTGAAGTGTTAGCTGAGCTTGCTGAAACAATAGGATTTGAGCGTGATACTTTTGCTGCTCAATTGATAGATAGTGAGTTAAATAAACAATTGATGGAAGAGATCACACAAAGTCGTCAATTACCTATTCAGGGTTTTCCATCATTAGTGTTATCAATCGATAATCAATTGGTTCCGATAGGGCTGGATTATAAAAACTGGCAAAATACTTATACGCAAATAACCAAAGTAATCGAGCAAATATAATAAAAAAGCCATTAAGTATAATACTTAATGGCTTTTGCTATTGAAGTTACCTATTTATAAGGTTTTATGAAGCATTTTCACGCGCTTCAATAAAGGCAATTGCACGAGAAATACGCTCGACACTACGCTCTTTTCCGATTAAAGCCAAGGTCACGTCAAGAGAAGGTGATTGACCCGCTCCAGTGATCGCAACACGTAAAGGCATACCGACTTTACCCATACCAACTTCTAATTCTGTTGCAGTGTCTTCGATGATCTTATGTAAGTTTTCGGTCGACCAGTCATCGCTTGCTTGTAGCTTGCTTTGTACTAATACCAGTGCTTCTTTAGCGACTGGACGAAGGTGCTTTTTAGCTGCAGTCGCATCAAAATCTTCGTAGTCTTCATAAAAGTAACGGCTAGAGCTTGCTAATTCTACTAATGTTTTTGCTCGCTCAGCTAATGCAGTAACGACTTCTGTTAATGCAGGGCCATTACTTGTATCAATATTTTGTTGCTGCATGTGCCATTGTAAATGTTCTGCAACATAAGCTGGATCTGATGTCTTGATATAGTGATTATTCAGCCATAATAATTTATCAGTATTAAAAGCTGAAGCTGATTTACTCACGTTGTCTAAACTAAATAGTTCGATCATTTCTTGCTCAGAGAATACTTCTTGATCACCATGTGACCAACCAAGACGAACAAGGTAGTTATTCAGTGCGTTAGGCAAGAAACCTTCATCGCGGTATTGCATTACAGATACAGCACCGTGACGTTTTGATAATTTCGCACCATCATCACCTAAAATCATTGAACAATGTGCAAAAGAGGGTACAGGTGCACCTAGTGCTTTATAAATATTGATTTGACGAGGGGTATTATTAATATGGTCTTCACCACGTACAACATTAGTGATGCCCATATCCCAGTCATCAATTACTACACAGAAGTTATAGGTTGGTGAACCGTCACTACGACGAATAATTAAATCATCAAGTTGGTCATTACCAATTTCGATTTTTCCACGTATTTCATCTTCAAAAACAACAGAGCCTTGTTTAGGGTTACGAAAACGAATAACACAAGGTTGATCTTCTGTTGCCGCTTCATTTACCGCGACAATTTTTGGATGATTAGCATCATAACGAGCCATTTCTTTATTAGCTTCTTGCTCTGCTCGAATTTCATCAAGTAACTCTTTTGATGCGTAACATTTATATGCTTTATCTTCTGCTAATAGTTTATCAACCATTTCATTGTAACGGTCAAAACGTTTAGTTTGGTAGTAAGGGCCTTCATCCCAATCTAATCCTAACCATTTCATACCTTCTAAGATAGCGTCCACAGCTTCTTGTGTAGAGCGCTCGATATCGGTATCTTCAATACGCAAAACGAATTGGCCACCTTTACTTTTAGCGTGTAACCATGAATATAATGCAGTACGCGCACCACCAACGTGTAAATAGCCAGTAGGGCTAGGGGCAAAACGAGTTTTAACAGTCATTAAAAGCTTCCTTAATTAAATACAGCTTGAAGAATAAAATAAGAACTATATTTTAACGAAAAGCTGTTTAATTACATTAACTATTTATCTTCAACGCGAATTAGTAATGAAATTGGCTATAAATCTTAATTATTAAGCGTTTTTTGTCTACCCTTTGAGCAGTTAAACAAAAAACTGCATTTTTATTCAAAAAGATCTTGACTGAAAAAAGTCGATCCCTATAATACGCCCCACAAACAACGACGGAGTTCAACTTCTAACTTGTTAGTAATATGGGCGATTAGCTCAGTTGGGAGAGCATCGCCCTTACAAGGCGAGGGTCACTGG
>NZ_JBAKAZ010000070.1:0-13510 GCF_038155185.1 Psychromonas aquatilis | reverse complement strand
AATAAGTTATTTTAACAAGTAAAATAGATCAGTTAATTAGTGTGATTGGTATTATGCAGCAGGTAGTTTTAAGATAAACAGATCGTTAACATAAAACTGTTCTGCGCTGCTTTCTTGCCACCACTCTGACCAAGGCTCTTTCAATTCTGGATTATCTATTAAATCGTTGGAATTAAGCGGATCTGAAAAACTCGCCATCGATACTTGGCTACCACAGGCAGTCCGCTTCTTAATCATTTGCGGTGTCAGTTTTGCTGGGCTATCAAGGCCCATACTACCAATCAATTCATAAAAGCTTTCTAATGTGCGGCGATGGAAGTTGCTGACACGCTCACTCTTCGCTTGAATATCTAATGCGCTCGAACGTGCTTTATCTTGAGTTGCTACACCCGTAGGGCATAAATTGGTATTACAATGCCTAGACTGAATACAGCCGATTGCCATCATCATAGTACGCGCGGCATTAACAATATCAGCACCTGCTGCAATCTTCGATAATAGATCAAAACTGGAAGCTGTTTTGCCTGCAGCAATAATTTTAACTTGATGACGTAAACCAACACCAATTAAGGCATTGTTGACAATACTAATACCTTCTAAGCACATTAAACCTAATCGATTTGAAAACTCTACTGGTGCTGCTCCTGTTCCACCTTCAGCACCATCAACGGTAATAAAGTCAGGTGTAATGCCTGTGCTTAACATCGCTTTACAGATACTTAAAAACTCAGCAGGATTACCAATACAAAGCTTAAATCCAACGGGTTTCCCACCACTAAGTTCACGTAATTGCTGTACAAAATTAAGTAGCTCGATTGGTGTCGTGCATTCAGGGTTAATCGCAGGAGAGACACAATCCATCTCCTTGGATATTTGTCTTATTTCCGCTATCTCATCGGTAATTTTAGCTTTAGGCAGTACGCCACCGTGCCCAGGTTTTGCACCTTGTGAAAGCTTTATTTCTAGCATTTTTATTTGTGATAATTTAGCGGTTTTTGCAAAGCTAACTGGATCAAAACGACCGCGCTCATCACGACAGCCAAAAAGCCCGGTGCCTATTTGCCACACTAGATCTCCACCATGCTTTTGATGGTATGGGCTCACGCCACCTTCACCTGTATTATGAAAACAACCTGCTTTTTTTGCGCCTAAATTAAGCGCTTCAATAGCATTAGGACTTAACGCACCAAAGCTCATTGCTGATATATTTAAATATGATGCGGAATAGGGCTGTTGACAATGTTCTCCTCCAATTAAGACACGTTGATTCTGATGTATTAAATGTTTTGGCGAAAGCGAGTGCCATAAGCTGAGGTAGTTATTTTCCATTAAGTCACGTTGCGTACCAAATGCGATGGTATCACGCTGGTTTTTAGCACGTTGATACACTAAGTCTCGTTGCTCACGATTAAAGGGTAACTCTTCAGTATTATTAGCGATAAAATATTGTTGGATCTCAACACGGTAAGATTCCAGAAAGTAACGTAAATAGGCAACAACAGGGTAAAGGCGGTTTAGTGTATGTACGCTGTAATATAAATCGTAGAGGCCTAACGCACTATATAATAGTGAGGCTGAAAATAGGAGCAAACTTAGATAACTTGGGTTATAAATTAAAAACGCAAAACTGAGTAGGTTACCAAGTGTTACAATGCTCCAAAGCACTCTTTGCATAATCGTCATAGGGATTCCTTATTTAGTTAGCCTATAACTAACCATAATGCCACTATCATCATCATTGATCCTGCTATTCTATTTAATATTGCGACACTGCTTTGTTGTTGTAATAGGTGACGTAGTGTTTTGCCTCCGATTGCATAAAGCAACATGCAAATAAATTCAAAACATAAAATAATAGCGATTAATTGCACTGCCTGTGGTGTGAACTCCGAGTTTGGGTTAATAAACGGCGGAAGTAGCGAGATCATAAACGCCCAGCCTTTAGGATTAGCGATAGCGGTAATAAACCCTTGGCTCATTAACGCTGAAGGTTTGACATCTTGTTGATTCACAGGCGTGCTGGGAATAGCCATTTTTCCTTTTGAGCGCCACATTTGGATCCCTAGGTATAATAGATAAGCACCACCTGCATATTTTAATAATAAAAACAGATTAGGGTGTGAAAGTAATAATGTTGCCACCCCGATAAGCGCCAACAAAGCCACTAAACCGACACCAACTAGCTCACCTGCCATCATCCATAGACTACGTTTGATACCAATAGTCATTCCAAGCGTCATGGCTAGTGTCATACACATGCCGGGAGTAATTGATACGGCAAAAAAGGTTGGGATAAAAAGTAGTAATAGATTATATTCCATATTTCTTCCATTGGAGAGTCATTAAGTGATTGAACACATAGTATAATGTTAAATAGATGATTAAAAATAAGATTTTTTAGTTTTTTATTACTGTTAAATTTTCATTGCTAATAAAATTGATAATATTTCGATAACAATAGTATACGTTATCTATTTATTTGATTTTACTCTCAAAAATATTTCCTAGTTTGATTAAACTACGCGTCGTTATCTATTTTATTATGAGTGAATGTAAATGGAGTTACGTGAACAAATAATAATTACTTCCTGTTAATAAAACAGACATCTTATTTGGCTAAAGGAGTAGACAAATATGTACGAACAGCTTTCAATCAATTGGGTTGAGTGGTTTGGTTACAGTGCGTCATTGGTTATTTTAATATCGTTGACCATGAGCTCTATTATAAAATTACGCATTCTCAATTTAATCGGCTGCATACTATTTACTGTATTCGCTTATTTCATCCAGTCTTGGCCCACCCTCGTTATGAACCTTGGCATTGTCTTTATTAATCTCTACTTTTTGTATGGTATTTATTCAACAAAAGAAGAGTTTAAGCTAGTGAGTACTTCATTGGATTCTGAACATCTAAAGCATTTTATTACTAACAATGAGTTTGAAATAACTAAGCAGGCATCGGTTATTCAACTATATCAAGCCAATCGCGCTTTTTATATGTTACGTGACAACCATGTCGCTGGCTTACTGGTTGGCACATTAACAGAAGACGGATGTTTTACTATTTATGTGGATTATGTATTGCCTAAATTTCAAGATCATAAATTAGGTATTTATTACTTTAAAACGGATACGCATTTTTTAAAGGAAAGAGGCATTAAGACCATCAAAGCCTATGCGACAACCCAAGCCCATAAGAGCTATTTAGCGAAAGTTGGGTTTATGCCCTTTGAGTCAAACCGCACCCATTTTAAAATACAATTGTAAAAAGCTGTGCACTGTAAATGAGCTTATTGTTTTGAGCTTTCCGTTGTTAATTGATGTTTTCAGTTACGCATGTTTTATTAAGTTATAAATATCAACTTTTATATTTAATGATGGATTAAATTTTTTAATTCTTAACCCTTTCTTATTTTTAATTGATCCTTTTGTGGCAGGGTGGATTTTGGTGGTGGAGTTTATTTTTACGCTTGCCATGGCATTAAAGTGCTATCCATTACAGCCCGGTGGACTATTAGTCATTGAAACCGTAGTGCTGGGAATGACCTCTGCTGCGAATGTTCAACATGAGGTCATTGCTAATTTCGACGTTATTTTATTATTAATGTTCATGGTTGCTGGTATCTACTTCATGAAGGACTTGTTGGTTATTTAGCTTTACTAAACTGGTCATCACAATGCAGAGTAAGGTATTTCTTTCATTAACTTTTTGTGCCGTATCCGCATTCTTATCGGCTTTCTTAGATGCGTTAATTGTTATCGCCGTTATTATTGCTGTCGCAGTAGGCTTTTATTCTGTTTATCACAAGGTTGCTTCAGGTAAAGGGACGGGACAAGACCATGATCATAGTAGCGATAATGATTTACACGAAAACCATCGTATCGACTTAGAAGCATTTCGTTCATTTTTACGTAGTTTAGTTATGCATGCTGGCGTAGGCTCTGCATTGGGCGGTGTGTGTACTTTAGTAGGGGAGCCTCAAAATTTAATTATTGCAGAGCAAACACATTGGCATTTTGGTGAATTCTTATTACGTATGTCACCAGTGACCTTGCCTGTGTTAGTGGCTGGTTTCATTACTTGTGTTTTATTAGAAAAATATCGAATATTTGGCTATGGTGCGCAATTAACTGACTCGATTCGTAAAACTCTAACGGATTTTAATAATGAAAAAAGCGCGAATATGACGGATCAAGAAAAGGCTAAACTAGTTGTTCAAGGCATCTTAGGTATATGGTTAATTATTGGCTTAGCGATGCATTTAGCTGCTGTCGGCTTAATTGGTTTATCTGTTATTATCTTAGCAACTGCATTTACAGGTGTCACGGAAGAGCATGCAATCGGTAAAGCATTTGAAGAGGCACTTCCTTTTACTGCTTTATTAGTGGTTTTCTTTACGATTGTTGCAGTAATTATTGATCAACATTTATTTGCACCTGTCATTCAGTGGGTACTATCGGCCGAAGGGGATACCCAATTAATGCTTTTTTATATCGCTAATGGCTTCTTATCTATGGTTAGTGATAATGTGTTTGTTGGTACTGTGTATATTCATGAGGTTAAAGCAGCGCTGCAGAAAGGCTTAATTGATCAAGAGCAATTTAACTTACAGGCTGTCGCTATCAATACAGGGACAAGCCTACCTTCTGTGGCAACGCCAAATGGCTAAACAGCATTCTTATTCTTATTAACTTCAGTTCTGGCGCCATTATTACGATTAAGCTACCGCACTATGGTATGGATGGCATTGCCTTACACTATTGTTTTAGCATTGGTTGGTTTGCTATGTATCATATTTACGCTAACACCGATCACAGAGTTAATGATTAATATGGATTGGTTAGATACCCATCATTTTTCTGCTAGTGATATACCATCTGCTTTAGAGTCTGTTGGCCATTCATTATTGCTCTAATCCTTTTAAACGTATGTCCTGTTGTTTATATTCTTCTATTTTTGCACTGTAACGCGCTTGATCCAGTTTTTTATTAGCATAAGCAAGTGCACTGGACATTTGCTGTGCCGCTTCTCTAAAACGTCCTAACAATGCTAAATACTCAGCATTCATGGCATATTCTTTTGCTTTTTGCTGTGTCTCTTTATACAAATCAATGGCTAGCTTATGCCCTAAAATATGATTCGGATTAGATCGTAAAAAGTATTCTATTTTTTTATCTGCTAGCTCATATTGTTTTGCTTTTTGTAATGCAACGACTAAATTTAATATAATAACCTCGTTACCTGAATAGCGACGCTCTGCTGCTAATAAAAGATCAATCGCTTGTTGTTCTTTACCCATTGCCAGATAAAGATCAGTTGCTAAATCAATATAGAATAAGTTATTTGGTTTATTTTTTAACAATTTTTCGTTAATACTGAATGCTTTTTGAAATTGATTGTTTTTGTAATATGACAGCGCTAAGCCATATTGTGCCGCTTCTTTTATTTGGTATTTATGGCTATATAATTGGCTTTGATATTTACTAATTAGAGACGTTGCTTCTACAGAATTGAATCTGACGGTAATACGCACTTTACTCAGCTGATAGTCTAAACTGCTTTTTACCTTGCCTTTCTTTAATTGGCTTGCTCGTAATCTTGCTTCCGATAATCGCGCCTCAGGTAAAGGGTGAGTAGACAGCATTTGTGGTGGTAAGCTGGCGTATTTATATTTTTCAGCTAACTTACCAAAAAAGTTGGCCATGCCGTAAGGGTCAAAACCTGCATCTGCTAAAATTTGAATGCCAATACGGTCGGCTTCATACTCATGTAAACGTGTATAATTAATTTGTGTTTGCGTATTAACCGCAATTGTCGTTGATATCGCTGCCATGCCTGCTGCTGGTGAGATTAGCGCTAATAAAACAGATCCTGCTAATGCAGCTACTGAGGCTGGGTTGTTTAATGATTGCTGCTCTAGCATACGAGCAAGGTGGCGCTGGGTTATGTGGGCAACTTCATGGGCTAGTACACTGGCTAACTCACTTTCTGTTTTTGCATACAGGAATAAACCTGTATTAACGATAACATTCCCGCCTAAGTAAGCCGCGGCGTTAATTTCTCTATCGCGAATCAAATAAAACTTAAAAGGTAATTTTACCGAGCTAGCGTGGCTGACTATATTTTGTCCCAAATTAGTGATGTAGCTATTTAATACAGGATCATTAACGACGGCTAAAGATTGATTCGCCATCATGTTAAACGCCCATCCATATTGTTTTTCTTTTGCAATGGTGAGAGAGCCTGCCCCAGCAGTACCAATTTCAGGTAAATCGTTGCTAGCAATTGAAAGTGAAGAGGTGCTTGAGAGGAGTATCGATATTGCTATGAGTTTTATTTTGTAAAACATGTTGTTCCTTTGAGTCTCAATACAAGTTGAATGATGGCACGCTGTTACACCATAAATCATAGGCGACTTTTATTATTACTTAATAAGCGTCTGAAAGTATTCTCCGCTTAATGTAAATATTTATATTATCGAGTGTTATACTCAGTCATATTAAAGCAACAAGCGTTTTCTATAATACTCTTCAGTTTACGTTATATCTCTTGTCATTAGCATTAAGCCTATTAACACAGACCGTCTTTTTGTTGCTAATCATGAACAAATTATGTTTATATTTTCTGAGGCTAATAAAATTAGGCGTAAGCAATGATATTTGTAAAGAAAATGATTGCTATCAATGTCATCAAAATACATTATTAATAGCAAATACGCTTAATAAAATCAGCACACTAGAATAATCACTAGGTGTATATTCAATTTATGTTTGTCCATCAATTACTAAAAAATGGCTACATTATATCAATAGAAGGATTTTCTACGAATGTTTATGCAATTGTTTCAATGGTATAAAACACGTTTTTCAGACCCCAATTTAAGTGTTTTGTTCCTGTTATTATTATTTTCTTTCACGGTTATCTATTTTTTTGGCAATATTTTAACACCTTTATTTGTTGCGATTATTTTAGCTTATTTATTGGATTGGCCTGTTACGTATTTGATGCGCTATAAGATTCATAGAACTGTTGCGACCTTAATCGTAATGATTCTGTTTGTTTCCATGTCTTTATTTGCTTTTTTAGGCGTGTTGCCAACCATTTTTAGGCAAGCGGCTTCCTTTGCGCGTGATTTACCTACTATGTTGAATCAGGGGCAGGATTATATTTTAACGTTACCTACACATTATCCGGAAGCTATCGACCCAATCACCATTACGCACCTTATAGATACTATAAAAAGCTATTTGTTAGATAGTGGCGGCTTCTTGTTATCACAATCATTTGCATCATTATTAAATATTGCAGCACTATTAGTTTATGCTGTTTTAGTGCCTTTAATGATGGTCTTTATGCTTAAAGATAAAAACCAACTGATTGATAGTATGGCCAAGTTTCTTCCTGAAAATAGAAAGCTAGCTGTTCAAGTTTGGGCTGAAATGAACGGCCAAATAATGAACTATATTAGGGGGAAAATTACGGAAATACTGATCGTTGGTGTGGCGACGTACTTTACCTTCTTCTTTATGGATTTACGTTATTCCGCTTTACTTGCCTTATTAGTTGGTTTGTCTGTGTTGATTCCTTACATTGGTGCCGCAGCCGTTACTGTTCCAGTAGCTGTCGTGGCTTTGTTTCAATGGGGTGTGTCGCCTGAGTTTGCTTATTTAATGATTGCTTATGGCATTATCCAGACACTTGATGGTAATGTGATTGTCCCTATTTTATTCTCAGAAGCAGTGAATCTACATCCGGTGGTTATTATTGTATCGGTATTAGTTTTTGGAGGCTTGTGGGGATTTTGGGGAGTCTTTTTTGCAATCCCATTAGCAACATTAGTGAAAGCTGTTTTAAATGCTTGGCCTTCTGTACAAGTTGAAAATGATCAGTTAGCCTCTGATAAAATGGATCTCATTAATTAAGCTATATACGCTACATCAATAAAATAGGAATAATTTATGTTAGAAGTTGGTAAAAAAGCACCGGATTTCAGCTTGCCAGATCAAGATAATAAGCAAGTTGCTTTAAGCGATTATTTAGGAAAAAAAGTACTCGTTTATTTTTATCCAAGAGCATCAACACCTGGCTGTACAACACAAGCTTGTGCACTTCGAGATAGTAAAGATGAATTAAATGATCTTAATGTTGTTATTTTAGGTATTAGCCCTGATACGCCTAAGAAGCTGACTAACTTTACTACGAAGCAATCACTTAACTTTACCTTGTTAGGTGATGAAGACCATAAAGTATGTGAAAGCTTTCATGTTTGGCAGTTAAAAAAGTTTATGGGTAGAGAGAATATGGGCGTGGTAAGAACTTCTTTCTTGATTGATGAAGAAGGTAATTTAGAGCACATTTTTAATAAGTTTAAAACAAAAGATCACCATGAAGTTGTACTCAATTATTTGAAAGAAAAGTAGTGGTAATTTTTCTGTTATAAATATTGTATAAGCCTTATAAAAAAACCAACCGTGGAAAATCTAGGTTGGTTTTTTATCAAAGCGATTATAAATAATTAGCGCTGTTCGTTATTCATCTTCTTCATCTAAAGTGATTGGACTGACAAAGCCTTCTGGTTTCAGCGCAAGTAGATCACTGGTTAATTTATCGATGACTTGCTCTGCGGTATGACCCAATAAAGCAACGCCTAAACCAGACCGACCAACGGTCCCCATAATAACAAGTTCAGCATTAATTTCTTCAGCGACCGCACTAATAATATCTTCTGGTAAACCTTGTTGTAGGTATATATTCTCAGCATTGATATTATATTGATCAGCATATTTATGCAGTGCATTATGGTGTAATTTTTTTAGTCCATCTTCATAATGAATAGGATCAAATTCAGGTAACTCCATCATGATATTCATAGGCGGGCTAGGGTACGCGTTCACCATATAAATATTAGAGTCCACGAGTTCTGCGATATTATTAGCTTCACTTAATATGGATTCATTTAAACTATGGTGTTCAGGATCTTCTTCACTTTTACAGTCAATGGCACATAAAACATTGCTGTTAACAGGCCATTTACCTTCTTTAACCAGTAAAAGTGGAATAGGACATTTACGTAATAGGTTCCAGTCCGTCGGTGTAAATAAAATCGCGCTTAACTTAGAGTGCTGGTGGGTTGACTTGATTAATAAATCATAGCCCTCTTTGAGAATGAGCTTTATTGCGGCTTGGAAAGGGCGATTATGCCAATGAACTTGGCAATCAATACGTAAGCCTTCCTTTTGATAAGGAGCTGCTAATGCATATAACGATTCTTTGTGCTCTCGAATCACTAACGCTTGCATTGCTTGACGCTCTTCTAAGGAGCTCAAAGAGGTCATTTCATAAGTTAGATCATAACAGCATAAAAATAATGTTATTTGAGCATTTTGCCCACTTTTAACTATTTCTGCGGCTCTCTCTAAAGCTGGCTGATGCTCTTGTGTCGGATCGATATAAACTAAAATATTCTTGTATTGAAGCATGTTAACCTCCATATTTTGAAGATAAGTATAATTTAAATCATTTGGTGCTGTGTGTTAGTGATATGTAGCAGAAAAAGCACCATTTATTTTCTGTTTAAATTAAAAGGTTAAGTTGCTGGAACGCCGGCTAGCTCAGATAATTGTTCATGATCTAAAACGGTAATGTATTTGCCTTTTACAGCAATCATACCACTTTTCTGAAATCGACCTAATAAACGACTGATGGTTTCCACCGTTAAGCCTAAGTAGTTACCAATATCCCCTCGGGTCATCGATAGCCTAAACTCTCTTTGAGAAAAACCACGAGCTGCATAGCGACTTGATAGGTTATGTATAAAAGAAGCTAATCTTTCCTCAGCGTTCTTTTTAGAGAGTAATAAAATCATATCTTGATCATTAACTATCTCAGAACTCATTAAGCGTAAGATTTGTTGCCTTAATTTAGGCATAGAAACTGATAACTCGTCCAACGTATCATAGGGTATTTCACAGATCATCGATGTTTCTAAAGCTTGTGCAAAACTAGGGTGGGTGCTTGTGCCAATTGCATCAAAGCCAATTAAATCACCTGCAAGATGGAAAGCAGTAATTTGCTCATCGCCTTGTTCGGTGATCGTATATGACTTTAATGTGCCAGAACGAATTGCATATAAGCACTTCATATCTTCTCCGGCTTTAAAAATCTCTTGGCCTTTTTGAATAGGCTTTTTACGCTCGATAATAGTATCTAAACGGTTTAATTCAGTCTCATTAAGAGAATAAGGTATGCATAATTGACTAATACTGCAATCCTGACAATGAATTGCACAACCGCCACTCTGTACTCGACTTGAATTATTTTTATCCATTTTTTAGCTCTTTAGTTATAGACTTTAATCAATACTATCATTTCCAATGCCTGCTTTGAACTCACAAATGGATAAAATGAGCGTGGTGAAATAGTATTTAATTTATTATAAATCGTAATAGACAAGGAATTGGTAGTAAATAAGCTAAAAACACTATTGTTTCCATAAATTGATGTAGCGGTAGCATTTAGTTTGATGCAAATAACATATGACTTTTATGTTGTCATTAGGCAAAGTATTGTTGATAGCAGTGATTCGATTAACTGCATATATAAAGTTTAGCTTCTCGTTTAATTCTGACTTAATATAGAAAGTTTGAAATGCGGAAATGAGTGCTGTACTAAAAATGCGTAACTGAGTGCTGTACTAAAAATGCGTAACAAAATACGCGACGTATGTACTTTTAACTAATAAAGCTAAAATGGTCAGTTAGAACGCAGTTTATCAAAGATGTGTAGGATAATTTTAAAGGATTCAAAATGTTATCAAAAATGAGGTTAGCTCAAATACTGATCATGTTGAGCTTATTAATAGGCTTATTTATATGGAGAACGGTCAGTGTGACTACCTCTGAAACTCCTAAGGAAGAGGAAAACAAAGCGCTAGTAATCGAAAATAGTTATTTGTGTGATTTTGTATCACCTTGTATTTATGGTACTTCATTAGGTGACTTTAGCTTATCTATTGAAGGTAATAAAATTATTCCTGAACAAGCTTTTAACTTAATTTTAGAAAGTAATCAAAAAGGCTGGAAAGTTAATCAAGCTAAAATTCTCGGAAAAGATGTCTTTATGGGAAAGGTGCCAGTAACCTTTTCTAGTGTAAGTAAAGTGGGCAACGTATTTCAAGCTACTGCAAAAAGTATGATAGGAGCTTGTACGGATGATCAATTATTGTGGCGTCTAGAAGTGCAAATTGAGAGCAATGGTAAAATCTTCCCATTATATTATGATTTCACCATCAGCAAATAACATTAATTAGGCTTACGAGAAGAGTGTTAGTTGAACTGTCGTGAGCAATCTAAAGTAGGTGTTTTTTCATTAGATTGCTATAACAATATTAAATGACTTTTATTATTGACAGTATTTAACAATAATCAAATGGGCTATTAAGTTACTTTAGGCTTATATTTATCATAGTGTTACTGTGAATATGATAGAAGTGCATAAAAATAAATAAGGAAACTAATGCGTTTATTTTCATCAAAGCGAAATAAAAGTTCAACATCCTCGGTCTTTAAGGATATGAACAGAAAACAAAAAAGATATGAATCATTAGTAAACGTATATAGTGCTGATTTATACCGCTATGCATTTTGGGTATGCCGTGATTCAGAGGTTGCTCAGGATTTAGTGCAAGAAACCTGCTTGCGCGCATGGAAGAGTATAGACAGCTTATTAGATGATAAGTCTGCGAAAGCTTGGTTATTTACTATATTAAGGCGAGAAAATGCGCGTCGATTTGAGCGTAAACAGTTGTCCTTAGTTGATATAGATGATTACGAAGTGGCTGCTGAAGAGGATACTAGTCCCTATGATAAAGAGCTGTTGCAGCAAAAAATAGCTTTGTTACCTACGGAATATAAAGAGCCTTTGTTATTGCAGATTATTGCTGGGTTTACAGCTGAAGAAATAGCTGAACAGTTAGATTTGAATAAAAACACAGTATTAACAAGGCTATTTAGAGCCAAGAACTTATTAAAAACAAACTTAAAGGTGGAGAATCATAAGAATGGAGAAGCGCATGGATGATATTTTATTTCGTCATACTGCTATAGCGACACCAAATGATAAATCAGATGATTTTTTATCACGTGTTGCCGCTTCAGATTGTGCAAAAAAACGAGTTGATGATGCAAAAGAATTTGATGAACTATTAAAAAATAGTTTGAAAATTGATGTGCCAGAAGATTTGGCAGATAAAATTATGCTGGAACAAAGCTTTGCTTTGGAGCGAGACAAAAATGTAAGTGCTCGTTGGCATATTGCTATCGCCGCTTCAATTGCTTTCGTCATTGGAGTTAGTTTACCAATAATGAATGGTATTCTTAATTCCCCTGGCAGCCTGCAATTTGCTCAAGCAGATATTGGTACGGTAGCATTAGAGCATGTTAAAAATGAATATTTTTTAACAGCTAAAGCAAATGAAAATGCTAGTTTACAAACAGTGAATGCGAAATTAGCGGTTTATGGTGCACAAGCTAAAGAAGGTCTCGGAGAGGTATTGTTTGTGAACTATTGCAGTTTTGAAGGGACATCTGCTTTGCACATGATATTAAATGGCGAAAAGGGCAGGGTTAGTGTTTTTATCGTCCCTGAAGATGGTGATTTTAAACCATCAGCAGAGTTTAGCAGTGATCACCTTAAGGGGATTTCGGAAAAAATGGGTAAAGCAAGTCTGGTTATAGTGGGTGAACCCGATGAACCTTTAGATATGACAAAAAATAAGCTCCAAGAGAGTATTAAGTGGAATATCTGATTTTGCTTTAATTCTGTTCTAAAATAAGCAAAATCAATAAAAATTAATAGTTGGTTGTTTGATTTATCAGCAACCAATTTTTTTATCTCGCTTTTTTGTTGACATGAACAAACGCAAAAAATATACTGCGCCCGTCTTCAACGAGATGGATTTAAATTTATCTTTAGTTGCACTATCAATTATGTAAAGAATTGATATGATAGAAGGCTAGCTTGTTAAGCTATAAAACTGTTAATTACATATTGTGATTATTCAGTAATGAAAATTCTCTTTAGGTTAGTTGGTAGAGCCATAGAGACACTGTTAATTCGAATTGTGATTATTCAGTATTAAAGAATTATTCTTTAGCTCAGTTGGTAGAGCTATAGGAACACTGTTAATCCGTATGGTGATTAATCAGTATTAAAAAACAATTCCTCTTTAGCTCAGTTGGTAGAGCAACGGACTGTTAATCCGTGTGTCGCTGGTTCAAGCCCAGCAAGAGGAGCCACATTCTTTAACTTTGAATATTCAAAGTTAAACGTAAGAAATTACGATAAACATTTACTGTTCTTTAGCCTCGTTAATAGTGCTATAGAAGGCTGTTAATCCATATTGTGATTAATTAGTAACAAAAATTATCTTTGGGTTAGTTCGTAGAGCCATAAAGACACTGTTAATCCGTATGGTGATTAATCAGTATTAAAAAACAATTCCTCTTTAGC
>NZ_JBAKAZ010000069.1:0-13619 GCF_038155185.1 Psychromonas aquatilis | reverse complement strand
GTCATTTTTTCTGCGTAAAATTTAGATCACTTATTTAATATAATTGGTATAATGAAAAATGGGGATAAAAAATCCGAGGGCTGAGTGCAGCGCTCGGATTTTTATTTAAAAATGGGGGTTAAGCTGAAGGCTCACGTGGAACGCGTTCGTTTGCTTCACGTACTTTTAATGAGCGTTCTTGGAACTCTTGCTCGTTTAATGCGTTGATCGCATTGGCTGCATCTGCTTCTGGCATTTCAACAAATCCAAATCCACGACGTTTACCTGTGTGTTTGTCTTTCATTAATCGTACCGATACCACTTTACCGTGTTCTGAGAATAAAGTGCGGATCGCCATTTCGTTAGCGCGGTAAGGTAAGTTACCAACATAAAGTGTCGTTGTTGCAACGTCAGTAATGTCATTTGCAGGAGTGCTTGATGTTGCAGCTGCTGCAGTGTTTTTACTTAAACTTGCCATCTGAATGATAAAACCCGTTATTACCGCACCTACGGCAAATAAGATTGCACCGCTTACATTAATTGGTGCGAAAGTAAGTACAATTGCACCAATAATAGCAACTGCAACAGAAAGCAACACAGGAGTGTTTGATTTCATAATTAAATAACCTCAAAAAATAATAGAAAAAGAAATAGAACCGTGAGTAACAGTTTACATTGTAGAACGTCACTCATGACGCTTTTGAGAAGAGTGGCTTTATCCTTGCCATCATCAATCCATTAAAAGCTGCGTCCATTGTATGACAAAAAGAAGGGGGAGCGTTAATAGATTGCTAAATGTTACTAAAACTTATCTAGGAAAAGTTAAAAGTGTGAGCTGAAACACTTGGTTTGTGTCTGTTTTATGGCCAATTAATGTCTTTTTTTTGAACTTTTGTGAGGTCTGTGGAATATCAAATGCTCTATCAATCCCTTAATTTCGCTATTAAGAGGGCGTATTTGATTGTATTGAAAAGTGTTTAAAGATAGCGATTGAAATAGAAATTAGCTAGAATGCACGGCAATTAATGTGCTGAAATGAAGCATATTACAATCAGACAATAAAATTAGGTGTGAAAGCGATATAGAAAGTCTCACTAACAGATGTTAAATCGCTAAGATAAAGAGATTATTAATAAGCTAATAGTCGGTATCTCACTCGCCTAGATAAGTCACTAATAAGGTATTTATAGTATTCATGAAAAATATTCGTAACTTTTCAATCATCGCCCATATCGACCATGGTAAATCTACCCTGTCAGATCGTTTAATCAGCACTTGTGGTGGGTTAAGCGAACGAGAAATGGCCGCGCAAGTAACTGACTCTATGGATATCGAGCGTGAGCGTGGTATTACCATCAAGGCGCAAAGTGTTACCTTAGATTATAAAGCGCAAGACGGTGAAACTTACCAATTAAACTTCATTGATACACCTGGACACGTTGACTTCTCTTATGAAGTATCACGTTCATTAGCTGCCTGTGAAGGTGCGTTATTAGTGGTTGATGCAGGACAAGGCGTTGAAGCTCAAACATTAGCAAACTGTTACACCGCTTTAGATATGGAGCTAGAAGTTGTTCCTATCTTAAACAAAATTGATTTACCGGCAGCAGAACCAGAGCGTGTTGCTGAAGAGATTGAAGACATCGTTGGGATTGATGCAACGGAAGCTGTTCGTTGTTCTGCTAAAACAGGGATTGGTATTGACCTTGTTTTAGAAGAGATTGTGAAAATGATCCCGCCACCAGAAGGTAATCTTGATGCACCACTTCAAGCACTAATTATTGATTCATGGTTTGATAATTACCAAGGCGTAGTGTCATTGGTGCGTATTAAGCACGGTCAAATTAAAGTCGGCGATAAAATGAAAGTAATGACTACTGGTCAAGTTCATTTAGTGACTAAAGTGGGTTACTTTACGCCTAAGCAAAAAGAAACAGGTATCTTAAAAGCCGGTGAAGTCGGTTATGTTATTTCTGGTATTAAAGATATTTTAGGCGCACCAGTAGGTGATACTTTAACTTTAGCTGATAACCCATCTCCAGAAGTATTACCTGGATTTAAACGTGTTCAACCACAGGTTTATGCTGGTTTATTCCCAGTAAGTTCTGATGATTACGAAAACTTCCGTGATGCGTTAGGTAAGTTAAGTATTAATGATGCGTCGTTATTGTATGAGCCAGAAAACTCATCTGCTTTAGGTTTTGGTTTCCGTTGTGGTTTCCTAGGTCTATTGCACATGGAAATCATTCAAGAGCGTTTAGAGCGTGAATATGACATTGATTTAATTACTACTGCGCCAACGGTAATCTATGAAGTAGAAAAGAATGACGGTGAAATCCAATATGTGGATAGCCCAGCTAAATTGCCAGCGACTAATGATATTAGTGAAATTCGTGAGCCGATTGCAGAATGTAATATTCTGGTACCGCAAGACTACCTAGGTAATGTTATTACCTTGTGTATCAACAAGCGTGGTGTACAAACTAAGATGGCTTATCATGGTAATCAAGTTGCATTAACTTATGAAATCCCAATGGGCGAAGTGGTTATGGATCTCTTTGACCGCTTGAAATCGACCAGTCGTGGTTATGCATCACTTGAGTATAACTTTGTTCGCTATGAACCGTCTGACATGGTGCGTGTAGATGTACTTATTAATAGTGACCGTGTTGATGCCTTAGCCTTAATCACACACCGTGATAACGCTGAAAGCTATGGCCGTGACTTAGTGGAAAAAATGAAAGAGCTGATCCCTCGTCAGATGTTTAACATTGCTATTCAAGCGGCGATTGGTAGTAAAATTATTGCGCGTTCAACGGTTAAGCAATTAACTAAAAACGTATTAGCAAAATGTTACGGTGGTGATATTAGCCGTAAGAAAAAACTGTTGAAGAAACAGAAAGAAGGTAAGAAACGTATGAAGTCTGTGGGTAATGTTGATGTTCCTCAAGAGGCTTTCTTAGCGGTACTGCATATCGGTAAAGATAAGTAGTTTTTAGTGTGTGATGACTTACTGATTGTTAACTCTGTAAGCAAAGTAAGCAACACTTAAGTGAAATGCGTTGATCATCTAATCAACGCATTTTGTATTTTAAACGAGTCATATTAGTTACCAAAATAATTAATCTGATTTATACAATTGATAGGAAAAATAATGGCAAATACATTTGCATTAATATTAGTGATTTTAACCTTGGTCACTGGGGTTATCTGGGTTATTGATAAGATAAAGTGGGCTAAAAAACGTAAAAAAGCCTATGCAGATTTACAAGCTCAATCAGCGGTTAAGTTAGACGATAAAGCATTAGCTAAAATGTACCCTGAAAACCCAATCATTGAGAATGCACGCGGCCTTTTCCCTGTTATTGCAGTGGTATTTGTGCTTCGTTCGTTTATCTATGAACCTTTTCAAATCCCATCGGGTTCGATGATGCCAACGCTGTTAGTAGGTGATTTCATCTTAGTAGAGAAATTCTCTTACGGTATTAAAGAGCCTGTTTGGCAAAACACATTAATTCCAACAAGCCATCCAAAACGTGGTGATGTAGCGGTATTTAAATACCCAGAAGATCCACGTATTGATTACATCAAGCGTGTTGTCGGTTTACCGGGCGATCGTATTGTTTATAAAGATAAGCATCTATACTTAGTGCCTGCTTGTGGTGAAGCTGAGTGTGGCGATTACCAAGCATTAGACATGAGCTTTATTGGTGAGAAAGACTTTAAACACGAAAGTAATACAGTAAAAGTTTACTCTGAAGTATTGGGGGATGTTGAGCATCAACTATTGATTAACCCACTAAGAAGAGAGCAAGTTCAAGCGTATTATCAACAACAAGATGTGGCAACTTATCAGTATGAATGGGTTGTACCTGAAGGACATTATTTCATGATGGGTGATAATCGTGATAATAGCCGAGATAGCCGTTACTGGGGATTTGTACCAGAGCGTAACTTAGTCGGTAAAGCAGTAGCGAAATGGATCAGCTTTGATTTTGATCGTAAAGAAAGTGACTTATTACCAACTTGGGTACCAAGTAACATACGTTTTGAGCGTATAGGAGCTATCCAATGAAGATGATCGACGATGAATTAAAACGTTTAGAAAAACGTATTGGTTATCAATTTTCTGATTTCTCTTTATTAAAGCAAGCATTAACACACCGCAGTGCATTGGGTGCGCATAATGAGCGTTTAGAGTTTTTAGGGGATTCGATTTTAAGTTTTGCTATTTCTACGGACTTATATAAACGTTTTCCAAAAGTGGATGAAGGTGATTTAAGCCGTATGCGTGCGACCTTAGTTTGCGGTAAAATGTTATCGGAAATAGGCCGTGAGTTTGTCTTAAGTGATTGTTTGATCTTAGGCCCTGGTGAGCTTAAAAGTGGCGGCTTCCGTCGCGACTCTATCATCGCTGATGGTGTTGAAGCGATTATTGGAGCTGTCTTTTTAGATTCAGACATTGATACCGTTAATAAACTGGTATTAAGCTGGTTTGCTAGCCGTTTAACAAGTATTAAGCCTGGCATTAATCAGAAAGACCCTAAAACCCGTTTGCAGGAACATTTACAATCACGTAAGCAGGCTTTACCTGTTTACGAAGTATTAGATGTAAAAGGCGAAGCACATAACCAACAATTTACAATGAGTTGTAAAATTGACGGAATGGAAGCGATGCAGGGTAAAGGTACTAGCCGCCGTAAAGCGGAACAAATAGCAGCACAAAATATGCTAACAGCTTTGCTAGGTGACCAATAATGTTACTTGCCAATGCTTTTTATTTTCCACTCATTTTAACCTTAACTTTGATCTATTTAGGAGCTAAATAATGACTCAAAAATGTGGCTTAGTCGCAATCGTCGGGCGTCCTAATGTAGGCAAGTCGACACTTATCAATGCTTTACTTGGACAAAAAGTAAGTATTACATCACGTAAAGCGCAAACAACGCGTCACCGTATTTTAGGTATTGATACCGATGGTGATTACCAAACTATCTTTGTTGATACGCCGGGGTTACACATTGAAGAAAAGCGCGCAATTAACCGCTTAATGAACCGTGCTGCTTCTAGTTCAATTAATGATGTTGAAATGGTGGTATTTGTTGTAGAAGGGACAAACTGGAATGACGATGATGAAATGGTATTAAAAAAACTAACTCATCAAAAATGTCCGGTTATTTTAGCGGTTAATAAAATTGATAATGTTGAAGATAAAGAGCTGTTATTGCCACATCTTCAAAAATTAGGTGAGCGTTTTAATTTTGCACATATTTTACCTATGTCAGCTAAGTCAGGCGATAATGTAGAGAAAATAAGACAATGGGCAAAAGATATTTTACCTGAGTCAGAATTCTACTTCCCTGATGATTATATTACCGATCGCTCTTCACGTTTTATGGCGTCTGAAATTGTACGTGAAAAACTAATGCGCTTTTTAGGTGATGAATTACCTTACTCTGTAACCGTTGAAATTGAACAGTTTAAGCAGAAAGCCAATGGCGTATTACATATCAATGCACTTATTTTGGTGGAGCGTGATGGCCAAAAGCGCATGGTAATTGGTAACAAAGGTGAGAAGCTAAAAGCCATTGGTAAACAAGCTCGAATCGATATGGAAGAGTTATTTGACTCAAAAGTTTTCCTAGAGATTTGGGTTAAAGTTAAATCTGGTTGGGCTGACGATGACCGAGCATTACGCTCATTGGGTTATGGCGATGATTATAACGGTTAATTACACGTTACAATTTCGCAAATAAGGGTTTTGAATGTCGATTGAGTGCCACAATGCGTTTATTTTACATCGACGCCCCTACGGTGAAACAAGTCAACTCGTTGATTTGTTTTGCCAAGATATTGGTAAAGTTAGCCTGGTTTTCAAAGGTGGGCGAAGCAGTACTCGCATGAAGCGTGGTATGGCTCAGCCTTTTACTTTATTATTGGCCAGCTACTTTGGCCGAGGTAATTTAAAAACCGTTAAATCCTTAGAAGCACAAACTCAAGTGGTTCCTTTACATGGACAACGTTTATACATCGCTATGTATATTAATGAGTTGTTATATCGCTTATTGCAGGCAGAAACAGCCTGTGATGGATTGTTTGAATGTTATCAACGTACTTTAATTAGTATTGCTCGCGACCAAGACCCACAAAAATCACTACGCTTATTCGAGCTAACATTACTAGAAACATTAGGTTATGGCGTTAACTTTGAACGTGATGTGTATAGCGAACAATTGATCGAGCCTGGCTTCCAATACCAATATCAACAACAGTTAGGTTTTTTTGCTAAGCAAGCGATTTGTAAGCCTGAACAGGTTTATGATGGAGAAGATATTATTAATTTATCCCAACGAAATTTAGACAGTGAAGCGACGTTAAAAATGGCAAAACGTTTTTGTCGTCAGGCACTCGCTAATTTATTAGGTGATAAGCCGTTGCATAGTCGTTCATTATTTACGACTAAATAAAATAAAAACAAGGAAAGAACATGAGCAAGATTTTATTAGGTGTGAATATTGACCACGTTGCTACACTTCGTAATGCACGTGGCACATGTTATCCAGAACCAGCACACTTAGCCGCAGTTGCCGAAACATCAGGTGCAGATGGTATTACTATTCACCTACGTGAAGATCGCCGTCATATTCATGACCGTGATGTTGCTGTATTAGCGCAAACATTACAAACACGTATGAACTTAGAAATGGCTGTGACTGATGAAATGGTTGAAATAGCGTTAAAAACTAAGCCAACCTTTGTTTGTTTAGTACCAGAAAAGCGTGAAGAGTTAACCACAGAGGGCGGTTTAGATGTTGTCGGTAACTACGATAAAATTGCTGATGCTGTGAGCCGTTTAAATGCCGCTAATATTAAAGTGAGCTTATTTATTGACCCAGAAGCAGCACAAATTGATGCTGCTGTAAAAATGAAAGCCGCTTATGTTGAATTACATACTGGCCAATATGCAGATGCTGAAACAGATCAGGTTGAAGCTGAGCAGTTAGCGCGTGTAGCTAAAGCTGCAACTTATGGTCATCAAGCTGGTATTAAAGTGAATGCAGGCCACGGTTTGAATTACCATAATGTTAAGCCAATTGCTGCATTACCGGAAATTGAAGAGTTAAATATCGGTCATGCGATTGTTGCACGTGCATTGGTCGATGGTTTTTCAGTAGCGGTGAGTGAAATGAAACGTTTAATGATTGAAGGGCGCAATCACATTCTATAACTCGCTCTTATTGCTCAAAACGCGTTAATGATATGATCAGTTAACGCGTTTTTACGTTATACTTTCCTCTCAATTTATATCTCTTACCTTTAATGACAATACAGGTATTTGTCTCACTTAAAACAGTTAGGTGACTTTAATAAGGTATCCAGTTTTACTCACCCATGACAAACCTTAGATAGTCCTGTTTTAATTGATTTTTGATAAAACTTTGCATCGGCCCAAGCGAGCATTTATGATTCCTGCATAAATCTAACTTTAGCTCTTTGGGAATTTTTCATGTCAGCAAATTTAACGCAATTACTTTCTATTATGCAGCAGCTTCGTACGCCGGAAACAGGGTGTCCTTGGGATCTCAAACAAACCTTCGATAGTGTGGTACCACATACAATAGAGGAAGCTTATGAAGTGGCTGATGCGATTGCGAATAAAGACTTTGATGACTTAAAAGGTGAGTTAGGAGATCTATTATTTCAGGTCGTTTTTTATGCACAAATGGCCAAAGAACAAGGGTTATTTGAGTTTGATGACATCTTAGCGGTATTAAATGAGAAATTGATTCGTCGTCATCCTCATGTTTTTTCTAATTCTGACTTAAAAACGGATGCTGAAATTAATGCGAACTGGGAGGCGGAAAAAGAGAAAGAGCGTCAGAAAAAAGCTCAGTCTCAAAATAAACAAGAAAGTGTTTTAGATAATATCCCATTGGCGTTACCCGCTTTAACCCGTGCTTATAAAATTCAAAAACGTGCTGCGAGTGTTGGCTTTGATTGGGCTGAGTTGGAGCCTGTTGTCGCTAAAATTCACGAAGAAATTGATGAAGTGCTGGTGGAAGTTAAACGCACAGATTTAGATGAAGTTGAGCAAAAAGAACGTATTGTTGATGAGCTAGGTGATTTGTTATTTGCTAACGTTAATCTTATTCGTCACCTTAAGGCAAACCCAGAGCAAGTATTAACCCAAGCAAATAGTAAGTTTTCGTCTCGCTTTAAACGTGTTGAAGCGCATGTCAGATCACTTGGTAAAGAAATGGGTGATTGCACTTTGAACGAGTTAGATGCGATTTGGAATGAGATTAAGCATAATAAATAATGCTTTTTAAAAAGAGATTTATTTTATTTTAAGGTCAAAATTTGATACTAATAGGGAATCAATTTTTAGCTCAGTTTAATAGGGTATCTCTTATTTTTATCTATTAAAATTGTGCTTTGCCCCCATGTTGTTCTCATTGAGAAGTAAATATTTATGAAGTTAGTTGTAGGCCAAAATATACCCATTGAAAATGTCGCTGTAGCAGAGGTTGATTTTGCGTGGCGTAGTTTAAAAAGTGATTTGAATCTTACCATTCATGCACTTGCTTTTAGCAATGGTGAGCCGGCATCTCAAACTAAACTTGATATTAACAATATCATACTGCCTGATGCAGTAGAGCAAGATGCAACTGGGCGACACTTTTCAATTGATTTTGCAAAGGTGCCGTCACAGGTTGACCGTATTGCTTTTTATGGTTTTCTCCCTGAACTGAGTCGCTATTCATTAGCACAAACCGATGCTTTTGAGATCCGAGTTAATGAAACAAAAGTAGGGCGTATTGCCACTATGGCAGTCGATGCCTTTACTGAAACAGATAAAAGTGTGCTGTTATGTGAGTTCTACTTACGTAAAGGTGTTTGGAAATTAGCCTATAAATTACAAGCAGTGAAATCGACGGTTAAAGAGGTACTGACACAACTTGGCTTCTCCATTGAACAAGCCGCTGTGCCTGAACAGACTATCTCGAGCAATGAACAAACTAAAGATGCTCAGGATAAAGTAGAAGAAGCGATGTTTCTTGATAATGTTGAGCTTAAAAAAGGCCAAAACTTATCACTTGGAAAGCACTTTCAACACTGTACTGCTATTACCTGTGCCCTGACTGTAGTACCTAAACTAGATGACCTTGCGTTAAATGTTATTGCCATTAATCGTGATAATAAAGTTAACAATATTAAGGACTTCTTGTATCAAGAAAATAAGGTGTTACGGGGTGATGGTGTTAAGGTTTCTGAGCGTGATGTATTAATTAATTTGGATTTAATTCCAGAGGATATCACTAAGGTACAATTGTTAGTGACGCGACGCTCTAGTGCGAAGCGGATCAGCAGTGCAGATTTTATTGAAATTGCATTAACCAATACCTTCACAGGTCAAAAGATAGCAAAGTATATCTCTGAAACAAACGATAAAAATTATAATACCATGGTGCTGTTAAATTTATATCGAGGTAATAATGGTTGGACAATTCGTGCGGTAGGCCAAGGGTTTTCTCAAGGACTAGACAAGATTGGCGAGCGTTATCATTTTTCTCCACCTAAATTAAGACAGAATCACAGAGAACCGATACAGCAAATTGATATTAATGATTTGCATGCAGACCGTTCGGACTTCATTGAAAAATATAAAAAAATGCAGTCACTTTCTTATTGGATAATGGGGATTGCAGCTTTGTTAGTGGTGCTGACCTTTAGCAGAGTGTTATTTTTGCCGTTAGCTTGTATTTTAGCAGGGGCGGGCTGGTACCTTTTTCAGCGAGCTTCTAAAGCATTGCGTTCGGTTGAGCATGAAAAGTTTGAACGAGTTGTATTGAAATTAATTAAAGCTAACAACTATAAGCTTACCGCATTTGAAGTCGCAACGACCTGCCAAGTCACCATTGAAAACGCAACACAAGTATTAGATGAGCTGTGTAGCAAAGGGTTAGGTAATACTGCTGTGAATAGAGAAGGCGGTATTTATTATGACTTTTCTACTCTAAAATAACCCTTTCATTAAGTTCTAACCTGTTCCCCTAAGGCTTAATCAGTATTAATAAACGATACTGGTTGAGTCTTTAGTAAATAATGCTTATAAAAGATTGTTGAAAATAAGTGTGCTTGCTATACTGCATTCCCATCTAAATGTTCAAATTTCTTCATACTTATAAACGCTGTCACACATTACATAATTATACTTTACTTATTTTATGAGTTGAGTCTTGTTGTTGTGGTTTTTTATTGGTTGTTGAAATAGGTTCTCTTTTTCTTATTCTTTAATGGGTCAGGGTTATTATGACAACAAAATATGTATTCGTAACCGGCGGGGTTGTTTCTTCGCTTGGTAAAGGTATTGCCGCAGGTTCTTTGGCTGCAATTTTAGAAGCGCGTGGTTTAAACGTAACGATTCTAAAACTTGACCCATATATTAACGTCGATCCGGGTACAATGAGCCCAATTCAGCACGGTGAAGTATTCGTGACTGACGATGGTGCAGAAACGGATCTTGACTTAGGTCACTATGAGCGTTTCATTCGTACCAAGATGACTAAACGTAATAACTTTACGACAGGTCGTATTTACTCTGACGTACTAGCAAAAGAACGTCGTGGTGATTACTTAGGCGCAACTATTCAAGTTATCCCGCATATCACTAATGAAATTCAAGCACGTGTTGTCGCGGGCGGTGAAGGCTATGATGTTGCAATCGTTGAATTAGGTGGCACTGTTGGTGATATTGAATCACAGCCATTCCTTGAAGCGATTCGTCAATTAGGTTTAAAAGTAGGCCGTGATAATGCGATGTTTATGCATCTAACGTTATTACCTTACCTAAAAACGGCTGGTGAAGTAAAAACTAAACCAACACAACACTCGGTAAAAGAGTTGCGCAGTTTAGGAATTCAACCTGATATTCTTGTTTGTCGTAGTGAAGTAAGCTTCCCTGCAAATGAGCGCGCTAAGATTGCATTATTCTGTAATGTTCAAGAAAAATCAGTTATCTCATTACGCGATGTTGATTCTATCTACAAAATTCCTGCATTATTAAAACAACAGGGTTTAGATCAAATTTGTGTTGAGCGTTTTGGTTTAGATTGTCCTGAAGCTGATTTAAGTGAATGGTCAAAGGTTGTTTCAGAAGAAGCAAATACAACCAGCGAAGTTGTTATTGGTATGGTTGGTAAGTACATTGAATTACCTGATGCTTATAAATCAGTGAATGAAGCCCTGAAACACGGCGGCTTGAAAAGTGCAGCGACGGTTAAAATTAAATACATCGACTCACAAGACGTTGAGATTAAAGGTTTATCACTACTTGAAGGTGTTGACGCTATCTTAATCCCTGGTGGATTTGGTGAGCGTGGTGTTGAAGGTAAAATCCTTGCAGCACAATATGCACGTGAAAATAAAATCCCTTACTTAGGTATTTGTTTGGGGATGCAAGTAGCATTAATTGAGTTTGCACGTAATGTTGCAGGCCTTAAAAATGCTCACTCTACAGAGTTTGATGAAAAATCTGAAAATCCAGTGGTTGGTTTAATTACTGAATGGATTGATAAATCAGGTGAAGTTGAACAACGTACTGAAGATTCTGACTTAGGCGGTACAATGCGTGTTGGTTCTCAGAAATGTCACTTAGCTGATAACTCTAAAGTACTAGAAATGTACGGCAGCAAAGAAATTTTTGAACGTCACCGTCATCGTTACGAAGTAAATAATAACTTATTACCGGCTATCAAAAAAGCGGGTTTATTAGTGACTGGATTATCTGAAGATAAAAAATTAGTGGAAATAATTGAGAATCCTAACCACCCTTGGTTCGTTGCTGCGCAATTCCATCCGGAGTTTACGTCAACACCTCGAGATGGTCATCCACTGTTTAAAGGGTTCATAAAAGCTGCGATAGATCATCAACAAGGTCGTTTTTAATAGTTTTTGTTGACCAGATCGCATTAGTTTGTTAAAAAATTAGCACATAAATAGTTGTTTGATCGAATACAACTAGTTGTAGATAGTTAATAAATATTTATTTTTACTAAAACAAAGGAAAAATCATGTCAAACATAGTTAAAGTACTTGGTCGTGAAATCATGGATTCACGTGGTAACCCAACTGTAGAAGCTGAAGTTCACTTAGCTGACGGTTCTATCGGTATGGCTGCTGCTCCATCTGGTGCATCTACTGGTTCTCGTGAAGCACTTGAATTACGTGACGGCGACAAAGCACGTTACCTAGGTAAAGGTGTACTTAAAGCTGTTGAAGCTGTTAACGGTCCAATTGCTGAAGCACTAGCTGGCAAAGATGCACTTGCACAAGCTGAGCTTGACCAAATCATGATCGACCTAGACGGAACAGAAAACAAAGCTAAATTTGGCGCAAACGCTATCCTAGCTGTTTCTCTAGCTGCTGCTAAAGCTGCTGCTGCTTCTAAGAAAGTACCTCTATACGCTCACATCGCTGACTTAAACGGTACTTCTGGTGTTTACTCTATGCCTCTTCCAATGATGAACATCATCAATGGTGGTGAGCACGCAGATAACTCTGTAGATATCCAAGAATTCATGATCCAACCTGTTGGCGCTGCTAACTTCCGTGAAGGTCTACGTATGGGTGCTGAAGTATTCCATAGCCTTGCTAAAGTACTTAAAGCTGACGGTCACTCAACAGCTGTTGGTGATGAAGGTGGTTTCGCTCCAAACCTTGCATCTAACGAAGCTGCACTTGCTGCAATCAAAGTTGCTGTTGCAAACGCTGGTTACGAGCTAGGTAAAGACATCACATTAGCGATGGACTGTGCTGCATCTGAGTTCTACGACAAAGAAGAAAACATCTACGACCTTAAAGGTGAAGGTAAAAAATTCACTTCTGAAGAATTCAACTACTTCCTTAAAGATCTTACTGAACAGTACCCAATCGTTTCTATCGAAGATGGTCTTGACGAGTCTGACTGGGATGGTTTCGCACACCAAACTAAATTACTAGGTGATAAAATTCAACTAGTTGGTGACGATCTATTCGTAACAAATACTAAGATTCTTAAACGTGGTATCGACAACGGTATTGCTAACTCAATCTTAATCAAGTTTAACCAAATCGGTTCTTTAACTGAAACTTTAGCTGCAATCAAAATGGCTAAAGACGCTGGTTTCACTGCTGTTATCTCTCACCGTTCTGGTGAAACTGAAGATGCAACTATCGCTGACTTAGCTGTTGGTACTGCTGCTGGCCAAATCAAAACTGGTTCATTAAGCCGTTCTGACCGTGTTGCTAAGTACAACCAACTTCTACGTATCGAAGAAGCTTTAGGTGATGCAGCACCGTACAATGGTCTTAAAGAAGTTAAAGGTCAGTAATTTGACTGGTGCTTAGCACCTCTATAGCTTCAGTCTTAAAGAAGTTAAAGGTCAGTAATTCTTTTAATAGAATGTGATTTTTAAATCTTAGATTGCTAAATCCTCAACTCAGGTTGGGGATTTTTTTTGACTTTTTTGGGATAAAGAGCATTAAGCCGTTCAAACCGTATTGCTGCTCTTTATTAACTACGGGCAACCAACTTCTACGTTTAGAAGAAGCTTTAGGTGATGCAGCACCGTACAATGGTCTTAAAGAAGTTAAAGGTC